>RFHM01000265.1 GCA_003696865.1 Acidobacteriota bacterium
CCTCGCATCTTCGATCCTTTCTTCACCACCAAGGGGGTGGGGAAGGGAACCGGATTGGGGCTGGCGGTCGTCTATGGAATCGTGCGCAATCACGGCGGCGCCATCGACGTCGATAGTCGAGTGGGCGAAGGAACGCGGTTCACCATTCACTTGCCCGTGGCCGAGAGCGTCGAGGCCTACCAAGAGAGTCCACCTCCGGAAGTGGAGCGGGGAACGGGGACCATCCTGTTGGTCGAAGATGAGCCCGTGGTGTTGGAGTTCGCTCAAACGGCGCTGGAGCATCTCGGCTATCGCGTGCTGACCGCTCGGGATGGGGAAGAAGCCATCGGCGTCTATCGAGCGCATCGCGGTGAGATTGACGTGGTCATTCTGGATATCGTGATGCCGAAGAAGGGAGGTGGGGAAGCATTCCGCGAATTGAAGCAGATGGATCCGACGGTGAATGTTCTTTTCGCCACCGCCTACGGGAGCGCTCCGGAATCGGTACAAGACCTCCTCAAAGACGGAGCCGCCGGGTTAGTGCGGAAACCCTATCATATTCACGAACTGGCTGCCGCCGTCCAGGCGGCATTGAAGAAGCGCGCGTCTGGTCGCTAGCGTCATCCGGGCAGCGGACTCGGCCCAGGAGCGACTGTTCCTCATGCGAAAATAAGTGGCACGAGATGCCATCTTACGTCCCCCAACGGGTCCATTTTCATCCCTACCGATGGGGCTCAGGTGTTGACAATCTCCGTCTGAGGGATTAAAAACTTCCGCTTTGCAGTGGATGAAGCCAAGCGGGTGTGGAAGAGAATGTCGGAGCACTGATCAGGGGCCGCATCTGAAACTGACGCACGTCTGGAGGCGTATCACCGCGCGGGAGGAGAAATAATGATGAACGAGCGAATGGCCATCTTCTGTGCGCTTGGTTTCCTGTTGGTCAATGTGCTGGGAGCCAAAGGAGACCAGCGCCCATCGGTGTCGGTGAAAGGCGTTCCTTCGGCAGTTCCCATCATTCGCCTGGATGAGATCGAGCCCGGCATGGAGGGGACCATTCGCACCGTATTTCAAGGCGATGCCATTGAAGAATTCGGCTTTCGCGTGCTCGGCATCTTGCCTCACGCCCTCGGTCCCCGACAAGATGTCATCCTCGTGCGACTGACCGGCCCCAAGCCCACCTATACCGGTGTGGTCGCCGGGATGAGCGGCAGTCCCGCTTACATCGATGGGCGATTGGCCGGAGCCCTCTCGCTGCGGTTCGGGTTGTTCACCAAAGAACCCATCGCCGGCATCACCCCTATCGAATCGATGCTCCAACTGATGCAGATGGAGGCGGAGAAGCATCTCCAGAAAACGGGCCAGTGGCGCACCTGGTCGCCCGATGCCGTCAAGGGAAACGCAGATCGAGGGGTGGTGAGTGCGACCCAAGCGATTTCGACGGCGGGAGCCGGAGAGCCGCGTCTGTTGGAACCCATTCCCTCGCCGCTCTTTTTCGGCGGCTTCCGGCAGCAGGTGATCGACTGGTTCGCTCCGCTCTTAGAGCGCTATCACCTGAAGCCGATCACTATCGGTGGTGGCGGCGCTGCTGGCTGGCGGTTCCGCCCCGAGCGGGGAGCCGATCTGGTTCCCGGAGCGCCGGTCGCCGCCGTCCTGGTGGCCGGGGATCTCTCCGTCTATGCGACGGGGACGGTCTCCTACCGCGATGGGGAGCGGGTGTTGGCCTTCGGGCATCCTTTCTTCCAACTGGGCACCACCGACATGCCCATGGCCACGGCCGAGATTCTGACCACCGTGGCCAGCGAGATGTCGTCATTCAAGATCGCCCGGTTGGGCGACATCGTGGGCACGGTGCGCCAGGATCGGTTGACGGCCATCATGGGACTCATCGGCGTCGAGCCCAACCTCATCCCGATCAACGTCGAGGTCATCAGTCCGGCGCGGGGGCATCTGTCGTACCATTATCGCATCCTGCGACATCCAACCCTGGCGCCGCTGTTGCTCAATTTCACCTTGGCCAATTCCATTCTGTTGTCCGTAGAACAGTCCGACGAGTTGACCGTCCGATACGACGGCGTCATTCATCTGGAGGGGCATCCGGCCGTCCGCATCCATGATATGGTCACCTCATCCGATGTGAGTCTGCTCCAGCCGGTGCCTCTGGTCGTGGCCGAGCGCATCAACGCCTCTTTCGCCCGATTGTATAATAATGGCCTGGAACGGCCAAACGTTCGCGGTCTGGACGTCACCTTCACGCTCTCGGAAGAACGTCGATCGATGACTATCGAGGAACTTCGGGTGAGCAAGCGCGCCGTTCATCCCGGAGACGACATCGACGTCTATGCCATCCTGCGCCCTTATCGTGGCCCGCGGGTCATCAAGACATTCAGATTGAAGATCCCCGAGAGCGTTCGCCCGGATGAGCGACTCACGCTCATGGTTGCCGATGCCCGTACACTCCGGGCTCTCGAACATCGCGGCATGGAGGCCGGCTCGTTGAACGATCTCATCACCATCCTCAACCGGGAGCGGCCGAGCGACCACCTTTATGTCCGCCTCTCGGAGCGGAAACCAGGGTATGTCGTGCACGAGCGATTGTTGCCCTCGCTGCCGCTGTCGGTGATCTCGGTGATGGGATCGGACCGGACGGCGAGTCAAGCCGCTCGCATCGATGA
>RFHM01000266.1 GCA_003696865.1 Acidobacteriota bacterium
CATCATCGGGATATCGACGCACGGGCGTCTCCCATCAGTTGGCTGAGGTCGGAGCCTTCAATGGAGAAGGAGTCGTCCATGGCGCGCCTGAGCCACACCGAGGGGACGAAGAGAGCGCGTCGGTCGCCGGTCATCGGTCGTCCGTCGTCTATTTCCGAGGGGCCTGTAGGAGGATCTTGGCGTTCTCTGCGCCTCGGCGGTGATTTTCAGGAAAAGAAGTAGTAGTCACGGGTCGTGGTCGAGCCACGTGCACGATGGAACTCTGCGGTGAGCGACTCGGGAGTGGGAAAGGGGATGCGAGGAATGATGGGAAGCGTTCAATCGAGGATCTCTCGGTTCAAGGCGACGTCGATTCGTCCGTGGAAGGCGCTTCGGAAGACTCCGCCTCCTCCGCCTTGTCAAGATGGAGGATCTGATCGATCATCCGGCTATATTCGGTCGCCTTTTGAGCCAGTTGCGCATCCATTTGCTCGTAGCGTTTTTTCAACTGATGTAATTCGTCGGCAATATGGAGGGCGGCCAAGATGGCCACTTTCAGTGAATCCACGGTGAGCGTCGCCGCGGCCACATCGCGCATGCGACGATCGACGAATTCGGCCAGTTGAATGATATACTCGCTATCACCATTGCCACGAATATTGTACGACTGATTATAGATCTCGACCTTGACGCTCTGTGACGATCGCGCCTCCGATGGTGTTGACTCCGTCCGTTCCACGCCTTCCACGTCGGCCACCTGGTCACCTCCTCATCGGCTGAGTCGTCTCCTGCTCGATCAGCGAGAGGGCGTCAAGCATGGCCTCGATCTTTAATTTGATGGCATCGCGTTCGCCCAACAGGCGTTCGATCTGAACGGCCAGGCGATCCTTCTCCGCATACGCTGCCCCCAACTCGCGTTTGAGCGACGCCAATTCTTTTTCCAACTGCTCCTTCTCCTGCTTCAAGACCTTGAACTGCTCGATCGCCCGATAGATTTTGTCTTCCAAGTGTGAGAATTTCTCCAGTCCTGTCATTGCGACCACAGCCTTACCTCCCACTCGTGAAGTTGTTTTTATTGTACACCCAACGAGGCGTTGAGACAACAATCAATTTTTCTCACCGACGAATTTCGGCACCAAATTGTTGCTGCAAGAGATCCATCACCTGCTCGACAATGTGATTGATCTCTTCATCGGTCAACGTGCGATCCGGTGCCCGCAAACGCAAGCTGATGGAGAGCGATCGCTTGTCCGGCGGCAGCGGTTTTCCCGTATAGACGTCGAACAATTGGATGGCGACAATCTCCTCGATGCCCAAACCTTCGATCGCCGCTTCCACCTCTCCGTAACGGACGTGCTCGGGGACGATGAATGAGATGTCGCGGACGACCGTCGGATATTTGGAGAGCGGTTGATAACGTACCGGCTCTCCTTCCAGGGCCAACAGTCGTTCCAGGTTCAACTCGCCAATGAAGACCGGTTGCTTCAATTTGAGCTCGGCGGCAATGCGCGGATGAAGTTGACCGAGGAGGCCCAATGCATCGCCATCGACGATCACCTTGGCGGCTTGACCGGGGTGGAGATAGGAAACGCTGGTCGCCGCGAACTGAGATCCTCGGATGCGAAACTTCTCCAGCAGGCATTCCACCGCCGCCTTCAAATGGAAGAATGAGAAAGGTTCTCCGTAGTGCTTCCAATCCCGCTCGTTGACCAGACCGGTGGCCACGAATCCCAGATGCTCTCGCTCCCGAGGGAGTTCATTTTCGCCTCGCTTGAAGAAGCATTTTCCCACTTCGAACAGGCGAACGTTGCGCACCCCGCGATTGAGATTGTGCGAGAGCGACTCCAACAATCCGGGGATGAGCGTCGTTCTCAGCACGGGGCGGGTTTCATCAATGGGATTCATGAGGACTTCGGCCCGAGCGCCATCGGCGTTGAACAGCGACTGGAGGCGATCGTTCACGAAGCTGAACGTGATGGCTTCATCGAAACCGAGCGCCGTCATCACCTGTCGCACGTCGCGCCGGGATGATTCGCCGGGGAGATATTCTCCGGCTCCTGCCCAAGGCGGCAATTCCATGGTGATTTTTTCATACCCCACGTGTCGGGCCACTTCTTCGACCAGATCATCTTCGCCCTCAATATCAATTCGCCAGGAGGGAGCGATGGCCGTCAGTTCGTCCCGACCGGTTCTGTTCACCTCGAATCCCAACCCGCGCAAGATTCGCTCGGCCTCGTCTATGGAGATGTCCAAGCCGATGATCCGCATCAGACGCTCGTGTCGCAATCGGATCGGCTGATGGTGAAGGGGGTGCGGGTAGACATCGATGGCTCCCTTCAGCACGCGGCCGCCGGCGATCTCCGCAATGAGTCGAGCGATGCGGTCGGCGGCCACCGGCGGCATGGCATAATCCATGCCCCGGCCGAAATGGTAAGAGGCATCGGTTTCCATCCCCAGGGCGCGAGCCGTGCGTCGCACCGTTTGAGGCTGAAAATAGGCGCTCTCCAGAAGGACGTGTCTGGTGGTTGGGGAGATGCCCGTCTCTTCGCCGCCCATGATCCCGGCCAGCGCCACCGGCCGCGCAGCGTCGGCAATGACCAGCATGTCGTCGGTGAGCGTCCTCTTCACCCCATCGAGGGTGATCAATCGCTCGCCGGCGCGCGCCCGCCGAACGACGATGCGACGGCCAATGAGTTTCTCGTAATCGAAGGCGTGCGTCGGATGTCCCAGTTCGCGCAGCACATAATTGGTGATGTCGGTGATGTTATTGATGCTTCGCTGTCCCAATGCTTCTAATCGTTCGACGAGCCATGGCGGCGATGGACCCACCTGGACGTCCATGATGAGGCGCGCCACATAACGAGGACAAAGCTCCGGCTCGTGAATCTCCACCGAGGTCATCTCGCTCGCCGGTTGATCGTCCTCGGACACGGCCGTCTCGGGATATTTGATCGGTCGGCCGGTGATGACGCTGATTTCACGGGCAATTCCCAGGTGCGAGAGGGCGTCCGGTCGATTCGATGTCAGATCGAACTCGAACAAGTAGTCATCGCCCGCCGGCTCGACCGTATCCACGGCCAGGCCGATCATGGTGAGTTTTTCTGCCAGCTCGCGGGGCGAGAGGTCGATCTCGACCAGCTCCCGGAGCCAGTTGTAGCTGATGCTCATAGGCCGAATTGTTCCAGAAACCGGGTATCGTTCTCGTAGAGCAAGCGGATGTCGTCGATCCCATAAATGAGCGCGGCCATGCGGTCGATGCCCAATCCGAAGGCGAATCCGGTGAACTCTTCCGGATCGATTCCCACGCCACGCAATACCTTGGGATGCACCATCCCACATCCCCCGAGCTCGATCCAACCTGCTCCCTTACAGACGCGACATCCCTGACCGCGGCAGAGGAAACAACTGTAATCGACCTCCGCCCCCGGCTCCACGAACGGGAAATAGCTCGGTCGGAATCGCGTCTTGGCGTCCGGCCCGAACATGCGCCGGACGAACTCTTGCAATGTTCCCTTCAGATGTCCCATGTGAATATTCCGGTCGACGGTCAATCCCTCGACTTGATAGAACATGGGATTGTGAGTTGGATCGGGGGTATCGCGACGAAACACTTTGCCCGGCGCGATGATGCGCAACGGTGGGCGGCGGCGCTCCATGGTCCGAATTTGCACGGTGGACGTTTGCGTTCGCAGGGCGATATCCGAACTCAAGTAGAGCGTGTCTTGCGCCTCGCGCGCCGGGTGTCCCGGCGGGATATTCAAAGCATCGAAGTTGTAAAAGCTCGTCTCCACCTCCGGGCCATCTTCGACGGTGTACCCCATGGCCACGAAAATATCCTCGATCCGCTGGCGCATACGGGTGATGGGATGCAGGTGACCGAATCGCGGTCGCAGCCCGGGCAGGGTAATGTCCACCCGCTCTCGTTCGAGCTGTTCGGCTTGAGCGTGGGCTTCCAGTTCGGCGCGCAATCGCTCCAGCGATGATTCCACGTAGGTTTTCAATTCATTGACTGCCTGACCGAACGCGCGCCGCTCTTCTGGAGGAACGCGCCCGATCTGTTTGATGAGCGCGTGGACGAGTCCGCTCTTGCGCCCCATATATTTGTCGCGAAGAGCGGAAAGAGCGGCGAGGTCTTTCACTCCGGCGAGATCCGTCTGGAATTGTTTCTTCAGCGTCTCTACCTGCTCGGGCACGGTGGTCTCCACAGCGGATGATGACGTTCAGGCGGCCTGGTGCGTCTTCAAGGCTTCCTTGGCCATGTTGGCCAGCTCGGCGAAGGCGGCCTCATCGTTGACCGCCAGGTCGGCCAACATCTTTCGATTCAGTCGCACGTCGGCCAATTTCAGTCCATGCATGAACTGACTGTAATTCAGACCGTTCAATCGCGCCGCCGCGTTGATGCGGATGATCCACAGTCGTCGGAAATCGCGTTTCTTGCGTTTGCGCCCGATGTATGAGAAGGTCAACGCGCGCTCGACCGCTTCTTTGGCGTATCGGTGGAGCCGCCCTTTGGCGCCCCAATAGCCTTTGGCCATGCGCAGGTATTTCTTGCGCCGTTGCAGGCGGCGGTTACCTCGTTTGACTCGTGCCATGTCCCTTCCTCCTTCGTCTCGAAATCCAAGATATGCGCATCGAGATCTTCACGCCGTCGTCTTCGCCGTCCCGTGGCCATCGGGGATGACGACGGGCGCATCCAAAGACGAGCGGCGACCGTTCCTCACTTCCTTCCATAGGGAAGCATCATCCGAACCCGATGTTCGTCAGTGGGATGGACGTAAACGTCCTTATCCAGCGCACGCTTCCGCTTGGGCGTTTTCTTGGTCAAGATATGGCGCGCGTGGGAGTGGCCTCGCTTGATCTTGCCCGTGGCGGTGAAGCGAAACCGCTTGTACGCGCCGCGATGTGTTTTCAGTTTCGGCATCGTCGTTCTCCTATCCGGTTTTCTTGGGAGCCAGGATGGCGACCAGGTTATAGCCTTCCAGTTTGGGACGATGTTCCACCACGCTCACTTCGGAGAGATCGGCGATCAATCGATCCAGTAACTGCCGACCCAGTTCCTTGTGAACGATCTCTCGTCCCCGAAAGCGGATGACCGCTTTCACCTTGTCGCCCTCCTTCAGGATGCGCTCCGCGTTCTTCTTTTTGAACTCATAATCGTGCTCATCGGTTCGCGGCCGGAGTTTAATCTCCTTGACCGAAATCACGGTCTGTTTTTTGCGCGCCTCTTGAGCTTTCTTCTTCTGCTCGTAGAGGAACTTCCCGTAGTCGATGATGCGACAGACGGGAGGATTGGCCTGAGGCGCCACCTCCACCAGATCGAGGCCCTTACGCTCGGCATGGCGGAGCGCCTCCTTCAAGGGAACAATGCCAACCTGTTGTCCTTGTTCGTCAATGAGGCGAACCTGATTGGCTCGGATCCGCTCATTGACCCGATACCGATGGACGGGTTGGCGATCTCTCCGGCCTCTGCCTCGAAATGATCGTCTAGCGATACGTCACCTCTCCTTCGGGCCGTCGTCTTGGCCCTGGTCGTGGAATTGGAGATCGAGCGCTCTCCGACGAATGAGTGCGAGAGCATTCTCGATGAACACATCTACTGGCATGGCGCCGATATCTCCTCGTTGACGTTGGCGCACCGAAACTTCCCCTCGTTCGACCTCCCGCGCGCCCACGATCAACATGAAAGGAATCTTCCGCAATTGAGCCTGGCGGATTTTGGCGCCAATTTTGTCGCTGCGTAAGTCGGCTTCGGCCCGCAGGCCCGCCCGCCGCAACTCATCGGTGACCCGGAGCGCATACTCTCTTTGTTTGTCGGTGATGGTCAAGACGATGGCCTGTACCGGGGCCAGCCAGAGGGGGAAGGCGCCGGCATAATGTTCGATGAGGATGCCAAAAAACCGCTCCAGCGAACCCAGTAAGGCGCGGTGAATCATGATCGGGCGGTGCGGTCGATTGTCCGAGCCGATATATTCGAGCTGGAATCGCTCCGGCAA
>RFHM01000267.1 GCA_003696865.1 Acidobacteriota bacterium
CATCATCGGCGGGGTGATTTGGCTCGCCGGTCGTTTCCCACACATCGGTCTGGGGCGGTTGCCCGGCGATATCCTGATCAAGCGAGACAATTTCACATTTTACTTCCCCCTCGGTACGAGCATCCTGATCAGCATCGTCATTACTCTCATCTGGCTCGTCGTTTCCTGGATCACGCGTCGGTGAGCAGAGAAGCGTTCGATGGGGGTCGAAAGGAAAGTTCTCCTCCTATCCATTCCCTCCTACAGAACGATCGCGAAAGACGCCAGGGACGGACCAGAAGAGCACATTCAGCGACCTCGTTTGCTCTCTGGGAGTATCACCTCCATCGGCTGGGGTGGGGATGATTCGCTTCCAGATCATCCTCTGGCGATGATGGGGAGACGAGGGAGCCCGTCCCCCCAAGGTCGCGCCCTCGGACGTATGTCCCAGAGCTTAGAACGATACTTTCACACCGAACTGCATGTCCCGGTTTCGCCGGGCGCTGAGGGGTTGTCCGAAATCATTTCGAGGAATGAGGAAGAAGCGTCGGTTCCGCGTTCCCCCCGTCCGCCGCGAATCGAACATACTCCGATTGACGAACGAGAATTGAGGGTGATTGGCAATGTTAAACACCTGATAAATGAACTCCACGAATTTTTTCTCCCCCCAGCGAATGCGCTTGCGCACGCTGAGATCGATCTGGTTCTGTCCCGGACCGCGGAAAGTGTTGCGTCCGAAGAAAGGAATGCGATCGAAGATGACGTTGTCTTCGTTGAAGTCTGTCGCCGAGGCCCCGCCGCCAGCTTCCGCCGAAAACGGACGCCCCGTGGCGAACCGGGCGATGCCACTCAAACTCCATCCGCCCAGCCCGTGGCGCAAGAACCCATTCTTGGCGTTCTTGAAGAAAGGCATCCGCCAGACGCCGCTGATGACCAGGCGATGGGTGCGATCCAGATCGGACAGCCCGCGATCCAGCCGACTGTTGAACGGATCGAGGAGATTGGAGAAACCACCGAGCGAGTTTCGGTCGGAGATCAACCCGATGTCATCGATGCTCTTCGACAGCGTATACGATGCCAGCAGGGCAAAACCTCGCGAGAAGCGGTGATTCACCCGCAGAGCGAGCCCGTGATAGACGGAGTTGGCCACGCTCTCCAGCATGAGGATCTGGCGAAAATTGGGGTTGGGCCGAAGCGAGACCGTCGTCACGCCGATGCGGGGAATGGTCATCGATTGCACGATGCTGCGCCCATCCTCGCTCAGTATCAACAGCGTCGCCGTTCCCGTGGGAGGGATGATGTTCACATTGCGCACGCGGGAGATGTGGGTGCCTTTGGTGAATAAGTAGGCGATGGACACGGTGGTATTGGGGAGTATCTCCCGTTCGATTTCCAGATTGGCCTTCTGAAAGTAGGGATTGACGCGATCCGGCGCGAAGATGCGTAGATCGGCGAAGGGATCGGAGGGATCAAACCCTCCCGGGGGTTCTTCCAGTCGAGGGAACTGGATGTTGGGTAGATTGAACGGTCCGGCGGCCAGCACTTCATCGATGGGGAAGGTGATGCCGAACTGAGGGGCGGCATCGGCGCTGAGGAAGACGTTGAACGAATACACGTTGTTGTTGGTGAGCACATCGTTGACCAGGAGGTTCGGGGTTCGACCGTAGAAAATCCCATACCCACCGCGAACGACCGTCTTGCCATCCTCCGTCGCCGTGATGGCGAATCCGAATCGCGGACCGAAGTTATTGGTGTCCTCGTTGATGATGCCCGTTCGCGGCTCCAGCGGATTCACCACCAGAGGATCGGGGAGCGTTTGCAGATCATAGCGTAATCCATAATAGAGCGTGAATCGAGGGTTCACTCGAAACGTATCTTGTCCATAGAAGCCGTAATCGACCGAGACTTGTTTCACCAGCGGCGTCAATCCCGGACCGAAGAATCGCTGTTGATAACTGCTGAAATTGCCTTGGAGAAAATCGGCGATGCTGGAGAAACTGAATCGCCCACTGACCTGCAAGGCGAAGAAGTTGGCATCCTGCACGCGGTTGATATCCAGGCCCACTTTGAACGTATGCCGACCTTTGACGATGGAGAGCCCGTCGATCCACTGTTGCCGCCGCTCCTCGGTGAATCGACCGGGGAACTCGCCGGGCCGCGATTGGAGGAAGTTGCGCGATCCCAGCGCGAAACCGCGGATGCGAATGTCGGGCATGAACGGCGCATTCCCGAAATCGCCGGTATAATCGAAGACAAAATTGAACCGAAATTCGTTGATGACGCGGGGGGACAAAACGGAATTCAGCGTGATCACCGAAGTGTAACTGTTGGTGAAATTCTTGGCGTTGGCAAAAACCGAATCGTCCGTCGTCGGTCGGGTGAACACCCCATTGCGGGAATCGAACTGTTGGAAGTTATGCGTCACGGTCAACGTATGATTCTGATTGATGACCCAGTCGATCCGAGGGAAGAAGGTGATCTGATCGAAATCCCGGGGGAGCGATCCGGTCAACGGGAAGAAGAACGATTGAGCTTGCGAGCGGAGCGGCTCGGGCAAGGTGACAATCTCGTTTTCCAGTTCCGGACCGAGGATGACGCCAACCGGTTCGTCGCGTACTTGCTGATCGTAGTTGAGGAAGAAAAACAGCCGATCCCGAATCAACGGACCGCCGATGTTGCCGCCGAATTGTTGACGCCGTTCGTCGGGCCGCGGGATCGGTGGGATGGACGATTTGTTGATGACGTTGTTGGCGTTGAACGCGTCGTCGCGAATGTAATAGAACCCGCTCCCATGCCACTCGTTCGTCCCCGAGCGGGTGATGGCATTGACGATTCCACCGGTGGCGCGGCCATATTCGGCGGCGAAGGTGTTATGGGCCACGCGGAATTCCTTCACCGTCTCCTGGGAGAATTGGAACGGTGCGCGCGTGCGCCCCCGGATTTCACCGAAGAAGCCGTTATTGTTGTCGGCTCCATCCACTTGAATGTTGTTCGAGACGCGATCGGCGCCGCCGAATGATACATTCCCGAAATCGTCGGCATCGGTCACTCCCGGCGTGAGCAGAACGAGTTCGGTCCAATTTCGTCCATTCAGGGGAAGATTGTCAATCAGCGTACGATCGATCACCGTTCCCGGTTGGGTGCGCGTCGGTTCGATCAACGGGACTTCTTCTCCAGCCACGACTACCGCTTCTTCTCTGATGCTGGCCGGTGACAAGTGAGCATCGAGGGTGAGCATATCGCCCACCTGGAGGATGACGTGCTCGAACTTCATTTCGGCGAATCCTTGAGCGCTCACAGTGATCGTGTATTCGCCCGTCGGCAAGAGGGGGAGGACATAGTACCCGTGCTGATTAGACCGTGCTGATCGGGTGAACCCCGTATCGGCATGTCGGGCCGTCACCACGGCGTCGGGGACGACGGCACCGGTGGGATCATAGATCGTCCCCTGGACAGTAGCCGTCGCAGCTTGTGACTGCCCCCAGACCATCGCCCGGGAAGAGAAGCTCAAAATCAAAGCAGTAACAGCAAAGAGCGGCCATATCCATCTCTTGTTCATGTCAGTATCTCCTTGGTTTGACGTTGAAGTTCTCAGCCACTCAATCCGGATTCGACCTCATCAGCTCCTAAAGTTAATCCATGCCCCTGATGGCGTCAAGGAGAGCCCACGTCACCCTCATCACCGCGGGAAGGGAGGGCGGGAAGAGGTTGCGCCGATCCGCACTGTATGCTCGCTGGGAATGCCACCCGATGAGTGGATCTCAAAGCAGAGCAGCGAGCCGATGATGTCCCCCACGAGCGCATCGGAACGTGGAGTGTGAGCTGGCTCGGGATACTATCCGTCACTCGAGCTTCTGCTTGCATCTCTCGGCAATGGCCGCCGCCAGGTGGCGTTGAGCGATGAGAAGATTTTGTTGTGACGATGGATTCTCGGTGATCAGTTCTTTGATGGCATTATTGGCGGCCATTTCACACACCATTTCCACATCGGCGCCGCTGAACCCACCGGCCAGTTTCACCAGCACATCCAGATCGACGTCATCGGCGATGGGGCGGTGGCGCAGATGAATCCGGAAGATTTCCTTCAAGGCCTGACTATCCGGCAAAGGCACCTCCAGGAGGAGATCGAATCGACCGTGTTCGAACAGAGCCGGATCGACCGCTTCCAGGCGATTGGTCGCCCCGAGGACGACGAGGCCACGCAGTTGCTCGATGTCATCGATTTGGGACAGGAGTTGGCGTAACGCTCGTTCTGCCTGGCTCACCGTGTCGCTGCGGTGCTCTGCCGGAGAGAGGGCGTCGATCTCATCCAGGAAGATGATCGAAGGCGCCATTCGGCGGGCCCGGTCGAAC
>RFHM01000268.1 GCA_003696865.1 Acidobacteriota bacterium
CATCTGCTTTTCCCCTTTGCTCACACTCCCTCAGACGCAACGCGATCGCTCCTCTGCAGCATCTCAGGCGCGCCAGGTGCTCCAGGCAGCCATCGAAGCGCTGGGTGGCGAAAAGTTCCTGACCGTCAAGACGATTGTGGGCAAAGGCATGTACTCGCAGTTTGACGAGAACGGAAACCTCGAGTTCCTGGCGAAGTTCGTCGACTACATCGTCTATCCCGATAAGGAGCGAACCGAGTTCGGCAAAGGGAAGAACCGATTCATCCAAACGAACATCGGCACCACCGGTTGGATTTACGATGGTCAGCAAAAGGCGATTCGCGATCAGACGCCGGAGCAGGTAGAAAACTTCCAGCGCGGATTTCGACACAGCCTGGATAACGTTCTTCGACGCTGGCACCAATCGGATGCTCCTCTTCGATACCTGGGCGAGCGCGAGATCTGGTTTCGCCAACGTGGCCGGGGCGTCGAAATCCAGTTCACTCTCCCTGACGGGAGCGAGGACGTGGTCGAACTCTATATCGACCCCCAAACGCATCTCCCGCTGAGCGTCATCTACGGGAATGAAGAGGATCGCTTCTTCCTCTATCAGGATATCGACGGGATTCGCTGGCCATTTCGGATCGATCATTATCGAAATGGCGTTCAAACGTCTCGCATCGCCTACAGCTCGGTGGCATTCAATCGATCCATCGACTCGCGCTTATTCGAAAAACCGACCAATCCCAAGAAAGTGAAGTAACCGGGAGTCTTCGGAGAAGCGCCATGGAGGCCCGTGCCGTTTCCCGTTCATGCCTCCGGTCGCATATGAGGGAAGAGAATCACATCGCGGATGGATTTCTGGTCGGTCAAAATCATGACCAGTCGATCGATGCCCAGGCCCTCGCCCGCCGTGGGAGGTAATCCATATCCCAACGCGCGCACATAATCTTCGTCCATCATCATGGCTTCCTCATCCCCTCGCTGGCGCAATTGCATCTGCTCTTCGAATCGACGGCGTTGCTCCTCGGGATCGTTGAGTTCGCAGAAGGCATTGGCCAACTCCAATCCACCGACATAGAGTTCGAACCGGTGGACGAGTCGGGGATCGGTCTCACTCTGCTTGGCCAGCGGACTCGCCTCGGTGGGGAACTCGGTGATGAACGTCGGTTGGACGAGATGTCGTTCGGCCACATGCTCGAAGAGCTTCACCAGTCGCTGGCCGACGGGAGCCTGCGGATCGACGGCGCATTCCACCGATTTCATGAGGGCCGTCAGACGCTCACTATCCCAGAGGTCTTCGGGACTCGGCCGAGCCGTCGGATGAGGCCAATACGTGATGATGGCCTCGATCAATGCGAGGCGTCGCCAGGGTCGCTCAAAACGAATCCGTTGACCATCATAGACGACGTCCAAGGACCCGTTCACTTCCTCGACGACGCGAACGAGCAGCTCCTCGGTCAAATCCATGAGATCCTCGTAGCTGCTGTAGGCTTGATAAAACTCCAGCATGGTGAATTCTGGATTGTGTCGATGAGAGAGCCCCTCGTTGCGGAAATTGCGATTGAGCTCGTACACCTTCTCGAATCCTCCCACTACGAGGCGCTTCAGATACAGCTCGGGGGCGATGCGCGCATAGAGATCGATGTCTAGCGCGTTATGGTGCGTTTTGAAAGGTCGAGCGGCCGCACCGGTCGCGATGGGCGTGAGCATCGGGGTTTCCACTTCAATGTATCCGCGCTGGTCGAAAAATGACCGGATGGCGCGAATGATACGGGAGCGCTTGACGAACACCTGCCGCGAGTCACGGTTGACCATCAAATCGAGATATCGCAACCGATGGCGCAGCTCGACGTCCTGAAGCCCATGCCACTTCTCCGGCCAGGGAAGGAAGGCTTTGGCCAGAAAAACCAGCCGTCGAACGTGAACCGAAAGTTCGCCCGTCCTGGTGACGAACAGGTAGCCTTCGACGCCAATGATGTCGCCAAGATCGAGCAGCTTCTTGAACAGCACCCACTCGCGCTCGGACACCTCGTTGCTGCGCACATAGATCTGGAGCCGCCGGTCACCATCGGAGAGGTGAGCGAATCCCGCTTTCCCCATCAGGCGTTGCGTCATCATCCGCCCGGCGATACGAACTTCGACGCGATTCAACTCTTGATTGAGCCGCTCCATTTCTTCGGGAGATCTCTGCCCGGCATAATGGCCATACTGCTGGACGATCTCCGTGATCGTGTGGGTCCGGTCGAATTTATGCGGGAATGGCTCGAATCCCAGTTCGATAATTTCCTGAAAGTTCTTTCGTCGCTGGATGACCAACTCGTTCTCCTCGTCAAACAGTTTCATAGCCTCTCACCGATGAACGAGATTCATTAAAGATGCCAATGCTAGCAGACGATGTTCAGTTTGTCAGCCTCCACGCACTCATTCGATGCACCGACGAGCGGGGCCGCTCGACCCACAACAACCATCGTCCATCGCCCCGCCATGCGAAGAATGGCCAACCAAGATATGATCCTCCTGGAAGGAACCGGAGAGCGCACCATTGGCGGGTCACCACTCATTCATCAGGTGGCCCGGCATGACCCAGCCTGACCACTCGTTGTGATGACGGCGAAAGAGCGGTTTATCACAACGCCTCCGCACCCACCAATGGGAACAGGCGAGATGATCAGCGGCTCAATTCTATCTGCCGTAACGCCTCGTAGACGGCGACGGCCACCGCCGTCGCCAGGTTGAGGCTGCGCACGTGTGATGAACGCATGGGAATGGTCACGGCTCGATCCCAATTCGCTTTGAGCAGGGGTTCGGGCAAGCCGCGCGTCTCACTTCCGAACACGAGACAATCGCCTCGCTGGAACGCCACCGCGGTATAGGGTCTTTCGGCCTTGGTGGTGAAGTAGAAGAATCGGGTGTCGGGAAGGGCAGCATAGAGCGCGTCGATGGATCGATGTCGATGTATATCGACATACGGCCAGTAGTCGAGACCGGCGCGCCGAACAGCCTTATCATCGATACGAAATCCGAGCGCGCCCACCAGATGGAGCGGGATCTCGTTAGCCGCGCAGAGACGAGCAATATTACCCGTATTGGGATGGATTTCGGGCTCGACCAATGCTACATGAAGAATGGGCGACGCGGTGTGCGGCGAACGCGATTCACCGATGAACATCGATTGCCGATCTCCCTCCACGTTCATCCCCCGTATTGATGCTTTCCGGCGAGTTAGTATAAAATGTGAGAGATTTTATGAGCAATGGAGCGGACCGGCCTTCACCCTCGCGGGCGTTTCGCGTCACTGAAGCGCGCAGTCGAGATGTTGGTCGGAACATCGCTCGTCTTGATCCCCAGGACCTGGAAGCGTTGGGACTTTCTCCCGGCCAGGCGATCGAAATCGTCGGACGACGTCGAACTGTCGCTATGGTCATGCCTTCGCTCGGTGCCGATCGGCGACCACAAACGATTCAGATTGACGGCCTCACGCGCGGCAATGCCGATGTTGATCTGGACGAGCAAGTGACCATTCGCCCGGTTCACTGTGCCGTCGCCGAGCGCGTCACGCTCGCCCCTGCCTCCCGCTGGGATGAGGAACATCTTCGGGGGATCGAAAAATACCTGGGAAAGTTGCTCAACGATCTGGTGGTCGTGGAAGGGGATCTCGTTCGCCTCTCACCGTTTGGCATCAGCGCTCATGATTTCAAGGTTCTGGAATGTCGTCCGGCCGGTCCCGTTCGCATGGATCGGTCCACGATTTTCGAGGTCGTTGAACCGCCGCCCAGCCAGGTTCCCCAACAACTTCTGGTTTATGAAGACATCGGTGGCCTCAAACAGGAAGTCCAGCGGCTGCGCGAAATGGTGGAAGTTCCCCTGAAGCATCCCGAAATCTTTGAACGGCTGGGCGTCTCGGCTCCCCGGGCCATCTTGCTCAGTGGTCCGGCAGGCGTGGGTAAATCGCTCATGGCGCGCGTTGTGGCCGAAGCGGCGCAGGCGCGGTTCCTGGCCACCAGTGGACCGGAGATCTTGAACAAGTACTATCATCAGGAGGAATCACATCTCCGCGACCTCTTCGAACAAGCGGTGACTCAACCGCCGGCAGTGATCTTCATCGATGAACTGGAGCGCATCGCCTCCAAGCAGTGTCTGGCGGCGACCGAGGCGGAGAAGCACATCGCCACGGAACTCCTCACGCTTCTCGATCAACTGGAGCGAAACGGTCGCGTCGTCGTCATTGGCTCAACGACGAGTCCCGATGAGATCGATCCCACCTTTCGTCGCCACGGGCGATTCGAACGCGAAATCAGCGTCCAACCGCCGAGACACAAAGACCGACGAGAGATCCTGGAAATCCACTCCCGGGGCATCCCGCTCGCTGAAGATGTCGATCTGGACCAACTGGCGGCGCTCACTCAAGGATTCGTCGGCGCTGACCTGAGCATTCTCTGTCAGGAAGCGGCATTCATCGCTCTGCGCCAGAAAATGATCGAGGCCGGATGTTGGGGCCAGCCGAGCTTCGAGATGCTCGCCGACATTCGGGTCACCATGGCCCATTTCCTGGAAGCGCTTCGAACGATCACGCCTTCGCTGACCGATTCGGCGGCCGGTGAATTCGCCGAAGCCAGTTGGGACGATATCGGTGGCCTCCACGAGGTGCGCGAGCAACTGATGGAAGCCGTCATTCGCCCATTGCAATCGCCCGAATTGTTCACTCGCGTGCGCGCTCGCCCGGTTCGAGGCGTCCTCCTCCATGGTCCGCCGGGAACGGGAAAGACGCTACTCGCTGGAGCGCTGGCCAAAGAGACGGGAATCACGTTCATTCCGGTCAAAGCCGGAGATCTGATCATGGGGGATCCTCGCCTCTGCGAGC
>RFHM01000269.1 GCA_003696865.1 Acidobacteriota bacterium
AGCTTGGCCAGCCGCTCCTGCAGCTTCTCGCGATCGTAATCGGAGGTCGTCTCCTCGATCTCCCGACGAATCTGCTCGACGCGACCTTGAATATCGGCCTTCTTTCCCGCTCCCTCCACGATGGTCGTCGTCTCTCGGTCGACGATCACCTTCTTGGCTCTGCCCAACTGAGCGAGGGTGACGTTCTCCAGCTTCACTCCCAGTTCTTCGGCAATGAGCTGCCCGCCGGTGAGCACGGCGATGTCCTGGAGCATCGCTTTTCGGCGTTCGCCGAAGCCAGGCGCTTTCACGGCGCAGACGCGCAACGATCCGCGCAAGCGGTTGACCACCAGCGTGGCCAACGCTTCGCCTTCCACGTCTTCGGCGATGATGAGGAGGGATTTGGCCGCTCGGACCACTTGTTCGAGTATGGGCAGAAGATCGCGCATGGAGCTGATCTTCTTTTCGTGAATGAGGATGTAGGCGTCGTCCAGGACGCACTCCATGCGCTCCAGATCGGTGGCGAAGTAGGGTGACAGGTATCCCCGGTCGAACTGCATGCCTTCCACGAGATCCAACGTCGTCTCCAACGTCCGGGACTCTTCTACGGTGATGACGCCGTCTTTGCCGACCTTGGCCATCGCTTCGGCGATGAGTTTCCCGATGGTCGCATCGCCATTGGCCGAGATGGTCCCTACGTGAGCGATGGCTTCGCCCCGCACCGGTTTGGCCAGTCGGCGAATCTCCTCGATGACGCACTGGACGGCTTTCTCGATGCCCCGCTTCAGGGCCATGGGATTGGCGCCGGCCGCCACGTTCTTGACGCCTTCGCGAAAGATCGCCTGAGCCAGGATGGTCGCCGTCGTCGTCCCATCGCCGGCAATATCGGACGTTTTCGAGGCGACCTCGCGAACCATCTGGGCTCCCATGTTCTCTAACGAGTCTTCGAGTTCGATCTCCTTGGCCACGGTGACGCCATCTTTGGTGACCGTCGGCGCGCCGAATTTTTTCTCCAGGACGACGTTCCGTCCTTTGGGACCCAGCGTAATCTTCACCGTATCGGCCAGTTTATTGACTCCTCGGAGGATCGCCTGACGGGAATCCTCGCCAAACACAATGTGCTTTGCCATGTTCCGCTATCCTTTCCTTTGAGGGATTTTTAAAGCAAAACCCAAAGGTTAGCCCCTCCCACTGAGGGTGTCAATCCGAAATATAAAAACTCAGTATGTTCTCTCCCTGTTTCACCTCTCGATGGTGGCGCAGGCGCCCGTACTGGGGATGAAGCCGGCGCTTGGCATGGTGCATGACCAGGACGCGCCCGCCGGGCCTCACCAGGCTCCCGCGCCCCAACGCGTCGAGCACGTCGTCGTAGAGCGGAGAGGCGTACGGAGGATCGAAGAAGACGAGGTGGAAGGACTCTCCGCGCAGTGAGAGTCGCACCAGGGCGATACGCACGTCGCGGCCGAGAATCTCGTATCCGGAATCGATGCCGCAGACCCGTACATTGTGTTTGATGCATTCGATGGCCGGCCTCCAGGAGTCCACGAAGGTGACCCAGGTCGCTCCCCGGCTCAGAGCTTCGATGCCCATGGCGCCCGTTCCCGCGCACAGGTCGAGAACGCGCGTCCCTTCCACCTCTCGGCCGAGAATATTGAACAGAGCTTCCTTGAGGCGATCGGGGATGGGGCGAATGCGTTGACCCTTGGGGCAGGAGAGCCGTCGCCCTTTGTACCTCCCGGCGATCACGCGCATCGACGTTATGATAGCACATTCCGCTCCTCGACCCAGGGGGAAGGTCGAGGGTCGATCGTCGCTCCATCGGTTCTCGGTCATCGGCCGAAGATGCGGCGGCCGGCCGACGTGTGTCGTCCGAAGCTCCCGATCCCGAATAGCGTCAGGCTGAAGGTGAGTCGGTTCTCGTTTCTCAACCCGATCTTGAAGGTCGTGTTTTGGATCTGGAAACTGCAGCAGTCGAAGGTATATCCGAATCGAATCGAGGAGGAGACGAGACGGCCCGAGGTGAACTGTCCATCGATGAGCCGATCGGTGAAGTCGAAAATGAGGTCGAATCCCCCGAACGCTCCGCGGTTGGGATTTCCCAGCATGACCGATGATTGATAGAGATTCCCGGCGAATGTGCCCGCTTCATTGGTTCCATCGGGACGCTTCACCGCGCGAGTGATGGTCCAGGTCTGACTCAATGAGAGATGTTGGCGGTGAAGTCCCCCGGTGAAACTGACGTTGCGTAGGCTCCTCTGACGCGTGTCGTAATCGAGCCGCACATCGGCAAACAGCGACGAGAGCGGGCGCAGACGGGTCTTCACCGTGAGTGGGGAAAACCGCCGTTCCGTGCCGCCAAAGCTGAAACCACTCAGCGTGTTGATGGGGAAAAACTGGTTCCGCTTTCCCGGAATCAACGCCCCCCCGAACGTGGGATCGAAGAAGTATTTCTGCGCCAGCGTGATCGTCAACCACTCGTGAGGCTGAACCCCTCCTCCATCGGGACGCTCGCGTCTGGTGAAGAAGCGGTTGGTGAGCGCAAATTCCAGTTCGTTGGTATCGGCGATGGCATCGTGTTCGTCGAAACGAAGCAACCGGGCGAAATCGCTTCCGATGCCGACGAGGCGTCGATAGGTGATGGACGGCTCGATGAGATGTTTGAACCACGGCGATCCATCTCGATGGGTGAACCATCGCTCCAGCGCCGGGGGGCGAATATCGAGGGTGAATTCCAGATACGTCCGGGTGATGCTGTCGCCGAGAATCCTGGTTCGGTCGCTGGGGTCGACGCTGTTGGAATAAAACGTGCTCCGCAGCGCGAAGCGCGGGGTGATGGTCATTCCGCCGAAAGAGGGGAGACGGACGGTCACCCGCGGCTGAGCATCCATGCGCTGCACGATGGATGGAGCCCGGAACGTGGACTCTCCTCGGCTCAATCCCTCTACGGCCGACCGGAAAGAAATGTAGATGGGCCACCGGGACCGCAGCTTTCGCGGTCGACTGCTGAGTTCGAACGAAGGGAGATGGCGGATGGACACCTGCTCATTGGGGAGAAAGACATCCCGCGACCGAGCCAGCAGATTGAAGGAGAAGCTGTCGAAATTGTTGGTCACGTAAATCTCGGTTCGCTCTTCGGGCGAGATGGCCTGTTGGAAGGAATCGGAGAAGATCTGGCGGAAAGCGAGATTGCTGGTGATATTGACATCGGTGGCCAGGAGAAATCCCTTGCCGAAGTGTTGAACGGCATCCAGATAATAGGCCGTGCCCCCCTGGTCGGGCCCCGGCTGACCGAAGAGGCGATCGAAGACGGCGAAGAATCCGGTGTTCACGTGCGAGGTTTGACTGGTTCGGGCTCGGAAATCGGCTCCGAACCCGATACCGCGACTGGTGAAGATTTCCAGTCGCGGCAGGACGTCGGCGCTGCGCCCCAGCGTCTGGTAGTAGGGGATGCGGATGGACGCTCCCCGCACGTTGGAGTTTCCAAAACCCGGGGTGAGGAATCCGGAGGTGCGCACCCGCTTCATGATGGGCACGGTGGCGAAGGGAAGCCAGAGCAGAGGAATATTCTTGATGCGCAGCGCGGGGAATCGCGCCGACACGCGCCGATCGAGCGTGACGGTGATGGTCTTCGCCGTGAAGCTCCATTTGGGGACCGGCTCCTGACATGAGGTGATCCATCCGTCGTGAATGCGAAACCGCTTCAGTCCCGTGCGCTCGATGCGCTTGGCTTGAAAATAGACCGTCACGCCGTCGGGAGTGCGGTTGGTGAATCCCGTGGCATTCCATATGGTCCCTTTGCGCGTTCGGAGATCGAATACGGCCCGGCTTCCGGTGATGCGCTGACCGTCCAGATCGAAGATCACGTTGCCCACGGCTTCGGCGACTTCCGTCTCTTCGTCGAAGATGAAGGTATCGCATTGGAGGCGCATCGATCCCATGCGGGCATCGACATATCCTTGGTAAATCACGCGCTTCCCCTCTCGTCGGGAGAGGTCCGCGGTGACGACGAGCGTGCCGGCAATGATCTGATCATCGGGTGGCGGCGACGGCGTTGACTCGGGCGCCCGTTGATGAGCCGGAGCCGTTTGGGGGAGCATCGAGGGGAGGGCAAAGGCGTTGATGGGGAAGAGCGTCACGACCATCAATGCCCAATGCCACATCCTCGTCACCTCTGGCATGCCGTTCGCCTGATGTCGGTCTGACTACCTCCCCCGAGTTCGGTCATCGTGCTGAGGGGCGCATGATACCACGTCGCCCTGTCTCCAGCAAGGTGGTTGTGCTAGAATGATGAGGTTGGGTGATGAACGAGCCGGGGTCGGAATTGGTGAACAAGATGCTCTCCATTCTGCGGCAGTCGCGATTCGTTTCCCTCCTCGTATTGTCGGCCATGGCGGGAGCTCTGACGGGGTTCCTCATCGCTTTCGCTCTCGATCGATCCGAGTACGCCTTGATGGTCGCCCAGTTGAGCGATTATGAGTCCAGCGTTCTCTCCCGAGTATACGCCGATGACGGAACGACGGTGATTGGCGAGTTCTATCTGGAACGCCGCATCCCCGTTCCATACCAGCAGATTCCCGAGCGGGTCCGCCAGGCCTTCATCGCCATCGAGGATGCCCGGTTTTACCACCACTACGGGCTCGATTTCATCCGCATCGCCGGGGCCCTTTGGGATAACATCCGCGAGGGTCGTATCGTCGCCGGGGCATCGACCATCACGCAGCAGGTCGCCCGAGGCATCTATCTCTCTCGCGAACAGACGCTCAGTCGCAAATTGAAAGAGGCTCTTCTGGCGTTGCTCATCGAGCGCTACTACACCAAGGAGCAGATCCTGGAACTCTATTGCAATCAGATCTATCTGGGAGGCAATGCCTATGGCGTGGAGGCGGCCGCCCAGTACTACTTCGGGAAATCAGCCCGCGATCTCACCTTGGCCGAGAGCGCCATGTTGGCCGCTTTGCCCAAGGCTCCCGTCAGCTACTCGCCCGTCCTTCATCCCCAGGCCGCCCGGCGACGACGGAATCTCGTCCTCGATGCCATGGTCGAGCAGGGGTTCATCGGTCGGGCAGAAGCCGAGCGAGCCAAACGGGAACCGATTCGCCTCTCCACCGGCGAGCGCATCAATAACGTGGATTCTCCTTATGCCTATGTGGTGGAGATGGTGCGGCGGACGCTGGAGCGCCGATATGGAACCCACAAAACGCATGCCGGTGGACTGCAGATTTACACCACCATCAATGTGAGAGCCCAGAAAGCGGCCGTGCGGGCCGTCCGCCAGGGCCTTCACGCTTTCGACCTGCGCCATGGGTGGCGCAATAAGCTGGAAAATATCCTCGATGAGGGGTATTCGCTAGAGGCGTATCATCATCCCGATTGGAATGGTCCGTTCGAAGTGGGCGACTATATCACCGGGCTGGTCATGCAGGTGAGCGACCGCGAGGCGCTCGTCCGGTTCGGCGAGTATACGGCCCGCGTGACGCGTTCCGATGTGCCCTGGCATCGCCCGCTGAAGAGGTTAGTGAGGCCGGGCGATGTGACCATCTTTCGCATCGACAGCATCGATACGGCCACCAAGCACCTCAAAGTGACCTTGCTTCAGCTTCCCGCCGTGCAGGGCGCTCTGGTGGCCATGGAGATTCCCTCCGGAGAGATCAAGGCGCTGGTTGGGGGGTACGACTTCAATCGCTCGCGATTCAATCGCGCCACGCAAGGGAAGCGCCAGACGGGATCGGCGTTCAAGCCGTTCATCTATACGGCGGCGATCGAGTATGGATTGACGCCGGAGAGCCCGGTCGAGGATGAGCCGTTCATCCTGGATGATTGGGAACCGCGGAACTACGATGAGAAGTTCATGGGCGTCATCGATATCGCTACGGCTGTGGCGCTGTCGCGAAATGTTCCTGCCGTGCGCATCCTTCAGGAAGTGGGGATTCACCGGGCCGCCGAAGTGGTCGACCGTCTGGGATTATCCAATCCCATGGCGCCCTATCTCCCATCGGCTCTGGGAGCGACCGAAGAACCGTTGCTGGATATGGTGAAGGCCTATGCCGTCTTCGCCAACCTGGGGAAGCGCGTCTATCCGCACTTCATCCGTCGCGTCGTGGATCGCGATGGGACGGAACTCCAACGCTGGCAGTCGCCCCCGGAGGAGGAAGTCCTCTCTCCCTATGTGGCGTCCACCGTCGTGTCGTTGCTGGAGGGCGTCGTCGAACGAGGAACGGCTCATGCCATCCGGGCCCACGCCGAGTTCAACCAGTGGGACATCGGCGGAAAGACGGGGACGGTCAACGATTTCACCGATGCCTGGTTCATCGGGTTCACCCCGACCGTCTGCGCCGGCGTGTGGGTGGGATACGATGAGAAGAAGTCGTTGGGCAAGGGCGAGACCGGGGCCCGGGCCGCCCTCCCCATCTGGATCGCGTTCATGAAAGAATATCTCAAGAGCCAGCGCCCCCGGACGTTCACCCTGGTCACCGAACCTCCACCGATGCTCGCCGAATTACAGGCCCAACGCCAGCAGGAACGCGGCGCTTGGGCCATCGGCTCGGGGGGACGACCGCTTCCCTTGGTTGGTGAGCCACCGCGGTTGGACGTCCTCCCAGTCCCCGCGCCAAATTCCCCCGAGGGGCTCCTCCCATCGCAGAACATCCTCCAACCGCCTCCACTGCCCCCTGCGGCGCAACCTCCAGATTCCCGGCCTCGGCGCCGTGAACGGCGTATCAAACCTTGAATTCACCATTCGCTCTGCAGCTTGTCCAGAAGGACCCGGGCGCCGATCTTGGCTAAATACCAGAGCTTACCGAAGTCGATTCGATGATTCTCGCCGCGAAGGATCTTGCCCAGCACTCGGTGGCGAAAGCGGCGGGCTTCACGGCTGAGCAGGTACTGGCGGGCGAAAGGTTTGGCCGTATCGATGAAATTGAAATCCGGATCGATGGCCACGCCGATGCCTTCCAGTTCCATGAGCGCGCGGATCATGTAGGTGAATCGCGAAGGAATCTTGAAGTGATATTCGTAGACGACATCGGCCAGTTCATAGGTGAGTTCCTTGAAGCGGATCTCGCTGAGTTTCAGTCCCAGATAGTCTTTGAACAGGTCTTCGACCAGCGGGCGGATCTCATCGCGATCGGCATCGGCATCCAGGAACTCCAGCTTCATGAGATCCTCGACGAGCCCTTCGACGTCCCGGTCCAGGATATGGAAGAAGGCATCGATCATGAGCGCTTGAATGTGCCCGTCAATGTGCCCGGCCATTCCGAAATCGAAGAACGCCAACCGCCCGTCGGGCATCACGCGCAGATTTCCCGGATGAGGATCGGCATGAAAGAACCCGTCCTGGAGCATTTGCTTCAGGTAGGTGCGGGCCAACAGTCGGTTGATTTTCGCCGGGGTGAATCCCCGGGCCCGCAGGACGTCCACCTCGGTCACCTTGAAACCGTGGATATACTCCATGGTGAGAACGCGCCGCGTCGTCAGATGCCAGTAAATTCTGGGGACGTAGACGTCCTTCCAGGAACGAAAGTTGTGACGGAAGCGATCGGCGTTCCTGGCCTCTTGAAGATAGTCCATCTCTTGATAGATGGTCGTGGCGAACTCGTTGAGCACGCCCGTCCAATCCACTCCCCGGAAGAGGTTCGGGTAGCGCTTGAGGAAGCCGACGATCCGCCTCAGGATACGCAGGTCGAAATCGATGGTCTCTTTGAGCCGCGGACGTTGCACCTTCACGGCGACCTCCTCGCCGTTGGTCAACCGACCGTAGTAGACCTGTCCCAGGCTGGCGGCGGCCACCGGCGCATCATCCAGGTGGGCGAACAGGGCGGCCACCGGCGCCCCCAGTTCGCTTTCGATGAGGCGCATGGCCGTCTCGTGGGGAAAGGGCGGAACCTCATCCTGAAGCTTGGATAACTCCTTGACGTAGGCCAGCGGCAGGACATCGGCTCGCGTCGCCAAGGCTTGCCCGATCTTGATGAACGTGGGGCCGAGTTTCAGTAATCGTTCCTTGAGCCATACCGCTTGTCTGGCCAATCGCTCTTCCCGGTGCAGAGCTTCTTGCGAGAACAGCAGCTTGGCCACCGCGTGCAATCCCTTTCGCAACCGCCCTCTGATCTTCCTGGCATCGGTGGCCGCCAGCAGGTCGAGATAGACATATAGACCGAAGACGAGGGCCAACGAGACGATCTCCACACTTCTGGCCCAGCCCCGGAAGGCTTCCCGCGCTCGGGCCACGAGCGCCCATCTCGACTTCTGGACGGTGGCTGGTGAGGGCGCGTCGGTCCGGATGACGAGGTCAACGTCGTCTTCCAGGTCACGGGGTGATGGAATGGGTTTGGTACTGGCCGATGTCGTCATCATTGGTTCACTCACCTCAAACGAAGCCGAGCCCACGTCGGTTCAGCGGAACTCAGAAGATCGAGACCTTCACGCGAAGATACTTCTTGGGATTCTGCCGGAAGTCATAGACCAGGCGCACAAGCTGAGAGGAGAGGGCATTGAGATTATCGTACAACTCTCGCTCGTGAAGGAGAGCTCCCACCGTTCCTTGTCCCTGATTGAGGCGTTCGGTGATCTGACTTACGTTGGTCATCGTCTTTTCTGTCTCCTCGGCAATGCGTGGATCGTTGACGAGCCGGCCGAGCGTGCCCTCGCCCTGTTCGATGCGGGCCGCGATGGTGTTCAATCGATCGGCCGTCTGTTGGATCTGAGATATGGCTCGATCCACCCGGTTGTACAACTCGGGATCGTGGATGAGGTGAGCAATGGTTCCATCGCCTTCATCCAGAGACTTCACCACCCGCTCCAGATGAGTGGCCGTCGTTTTCAAATTGTTATACAACTCGGGGTCGGTGAGGAGTTGACCCAATGTTCCCCGACCTGCACGCACATCGTTCAGAAGGTCTCTCAGTTCCAGCACGAAGCGATCCGCTTCTTCGTAAATGCTGGGATCGTTGATGAACCGGCCCAGCGTTCCCTCTCCTTCATTCACCTTGACGACCAGGCGCTTGATCTGTTCGGCCGTATCGGTCAAATCGGCGATGAGCGGATCGACTCCGGAGATGATTTTGCGGATATTGGTTCCCGGCGTACTGGGGATGTAATCGCCACTATGAATGGGTTTGCCGTGTTTGGTTCCCGGCGAGATTTCCACCACCTTATCGCCGAGCAGACCGATGGAGCCGAGCGTGGCCTTGGAGTCATCTCGAATCCACTTCCGGGCGATCTCCGGATCGACGGACATCACCACCTCCACGGTGTCCAAGTCCTCCGGGTGCTCGGGAATCTTGTAGAAGTTGACGGCCATGACATTGCCCACCCGTTTGCCGGCCAGTCGCACCTCGTGGCCGGGGAGCAACCCGTCCACCTCGGCGAATCGGGTCTTCACAATGAACGGCTTGGAGAACAGCCGACTTATTCCTCCACTGGCGGTGAACACCATGAACAGGAAGATCACGATACTGGCCAGAACCACGATGCCCACCTTCAGTTCCGATACCGAGAGTTTTTTCTTGCGTCGTTCCATAATCACCCTCCACGACGTGAAATCTCAACACATTAGGATACCCCGTTTATGACCCGTTTGCCACCGGGCGGGTTCTGTCACCGTCCGGGAGGGAGAAAGCTTTGCAGGGCCTTGGTGACGAAGAAGTCGGCGGCGATGATGAGGATGGAGGCGACGACGACCGATTGCGTCGTCGATCGTCCCACGCCCACCGTCCCCCCACGCGTGCGCAATCCGGATCGGCATCCGACGACGCCGATGATGAGTCCGAAGATGATCGCCTTGATGACGCTCCCCAACAGGTCGTTGCGCTTGAAGGCGTCTTCGGCCGAACGGAAATATTGTGCCGGCGATACGCCCAGGAGCAACTGGGCCACGATCCATCCGCCAAAGATGCCCACGGCGATGCAGATCATGCACAGGGCGGGGACCATCACCAGCAGAGCGACGAGCCGGGGAGCGACGAGCTTTCGAACCGGATCGGTGCCCAAGGCGCGCATGGCATCGATCTGATCGGTGACCAGCATCGAGCCCAATTCGGCGGCGATTCCCGATCCCACGCGCCCAGCGATCATCAGTGAGGTGAGAACGGGCCCCAGTTCGCGAATGAGCGATGTGGCCACCAACTGGCCGGTCAATCCCTTGGCGCCAAAAGATGCCATAGTATCTCCGGATTGGAGCGTGAGCACGGCACCGGTGAAAAAGCCGGTCAGGACGATGATGATCAAACTCCCCACGCCAATCCCATCCATCTGCTCGATGAAATCGCGAAAATAGAAGGGACGCTTGAACAGGCCCTTGAAGGCGTTCCAGGCCAACAAGGTAGCTTCTTGGAGTTCGTATAGAACGAGCGTCAAAATATTCATCGGGCTCTATCGCGACTGTATCTCAGAGTGGGAAATATGGCCAACTTCTGGAACCGCGTCAAGTCGCTCTGGCTCGCCAACCAGATACGGGCCATATCGTACGTGCTGCATGCTCACATCGTCAATTGGTCTGTGAAGCTGGGGGCGAAAGCTGGTGGACCGGACGGGACTTGAACCCGTGACCTCAGCCGTGCGAAAGCTGCGCTCTCCCAACTGAGCTACCGGCCCAACCCGTTGAACATACTAGCTGACGCCGCCCGGGAGTGTCAAGCACCGGCTCCGACCCCTCAGATGCGCATTCCCTCCCGGTGGGCGCTCCTTCATGAGCATTGAGTAGCGATGGTTGCTCCTTTTCCGAGGAGAGACCGGCGAGGTGGTACATCGGTGGCTCGCCACCTGCACCACTGAGGGCGTGAGAAGGGGGCTCGCCCG
>RFHM01000270.1 GCA_003696865.1 Acidobacteriota bacterium
ATATGTGGCGCGGCAGCGAGGAATCCCCTACGTCGTCTCGCTTCATGGCGGCGTTTACGATGTCCCTGCGGAAGAAGCGCAGAGCTGGACGGCGCCTACCCGGGGAGCTATCGAATGGGGAAAAGTGCTCGGTTGGTGGGTGGGCTCCCGCCGCGTTCTGGCCGATGCCGCGGCCATCCTTTGCGTTGGTCAGCGCGAGCAGGAAGAGACGCAACGCCGCTATCCTCACAAGCGCGTCATTCACCTCCCTAACGGCGTTGATCCCGACCGGTTCGCGCACGGCGACGGTGCCGGATTTCGCCACCGCTACGGCATTCCCCTCACGGCTCATGTGATCTTGACCATGGGACGCATCGATCCGCAAAAAAACCAGCGCCTGGCCATCCGCGTCTTGCCAGAGCTCCTCAAGACCGATCCTCACCTGCATCTCCTCCTCATCGGGCCGGTCACCAATGACGCTTACTACCGCCAACTCGTGGACGACGTGCGTCGGCGAGGCATCGAGGCGCACGTGACCATCATCCCCGGACTGGACGCCGGGAGTCGGGATCTGGTCGATGCCTACCACGCTGCCGACGTCTTCCTGTTGCCCTCTATTCACGAGCCGTTCGGCATCGTCATTCTGGAGGCCTGGGCGGCCGGGCGACCGGTCGTAGCCAGTCGCGTTGGCGGCGTCCCGTCATTCGTCGTCCATGGACGCGATGGTCTGTTGTTCGATCCTCACGATGAACGAGCGTGCCGGCAGGCCATCCACGAGATGCTCACTCACCCCCAACGACGACGCTCACTGGCCGAAGCAGGGTGTGCGAAAGCTCGACACGAATATAGCTGGGACCGCATCACGGAACGATTGGTCGCTATCTATCGGGAGGTCATCGATGAGAATTCTCTTCGTCAACGAAAAATGTGGGTTCTTCGGTGGCGTCGAACAGAATATTGCTGATACCGTTGAAGGGCTCCGCGCTCGAGGACATCAGTGTTTCCTCGCTTACGCCACGACCACCGATCGCGGCGCGACGATCTATAAGGCGCTGTTTGACGGGTGTTTCCCTTGTCTGGAACTGGCCCACGGTCAGGGCACTCGAGCCACATATGCTTTTGAGGTCATCCTCAATCGGGTTGCGCCCGATGTCGTCTACATTCACAAGGCGGCGAATGTGGCATTTTGTGAGCCGTTCTTCTCCACCGTGCGCTTCGTCCGGATGATCCACGATCACGATCTCTGCTGTCCGCGGCGGCATAAATATTATCTGCTCAATGGTCGCGTGTGTCATCACAAAGCCGGTTGGCGATGCTATCTGGACGGCGCGTTCCTGGCGCGGACTCCGACGGGCATGACGTTGGTCAGCATCGGCCGTAAGCTCGAGGAAATGCGCCGCCACCATCGGCTGGATGCTCTATTGGTAGGGAGTCGATTCATGAGACAGGAACTGGTACAAAATGGATTTCCCGAAGAGAAGGTTCACATCGTGCCGCCCGTCGTTCGCCTGGAGCATCTTCGGCCATCTCCCCTTCCCGATGAGCCACGCCTCCTCTATGTGGGACAACTCATTCGAGGCAAAGGCGTCGATCTTCTTCTCCGGGCACTCACTCACGTCAGATGCCCCTTCACGGCTACCATCGTCGGCACGGGTAATGCCGAGCCCCACCTTCGCGCCTTGTGTCACCGGTTGGGACTCGACGAACGAGTGCACTTTCAGGGATGGGTCGATCACGATGATCTCGATCGGTTCTATCGCGCGGCCAAGGTCGTCGCCGTCCCTTCGCGCTGGCCAGAGCCTTTCGGGATGATCGGTCTGGAGGCTATGCATCATGGACGTCCGGTCGTCGCTTTCGCCGTCGGTGGCATCCCCGACTGGTTGATCCATGAAGTGACGGGATTGCTCGTTCCCGAGCAAGACGTCGCAGCCTTTGGAGAGGCCGTGGAGCGGCTTCTCATTCATACCGACGTGGCGGCCAGTTACGGTCGGGCGGCGCTGAAACGCGCCCAAGAACATTATTCGTTCGAGCGATACCTGGACCAACTGGAAACCCATTTGAGCGGTCAAATGCCTCACATAGCGCTGGTCGTTTGAAAGGAGAGGACGTCCCATGAACATAGGAATCACCACGTTTGGCGCCGATGGAGGCAAGTCGGGTATCAGCCAATATGTCATCAATTTGCTCAACCAGTTTGCTCTCGCCGAGGATGGGGCTCATTTTGACGTCATCGTATATGAGGATGAGCAGTCGCTCTTCATTCCACCCGCGACGCACTTCACCGCGCTGTGTCTGAGCGGTCGATGGCGTCATCCGGTACTCAATATCGCCTGGCATCAACTGGCGCTCCCGCGGTGGTGCCGGAAGAGAGGATACGATGTTCTCTTCCTGCCCGCCGGGAACCGGCGGCTTCCGTTCTCCGCGCCCTGTCCCACGGTGGGAACGGTCCATGACTTCTCCAGCCTTCACGTGGAGGACAAGTATGATCCCGCCCGCCTGTTTTACATCACCCGCGTGCTCCCTCTCTTCATCCGACGACTGACGCGCGTGCTCACCGTCAGCGAGAGCAGCAAGCGCGACATCGTTGAATATGCCGGCGTCCCCGAAGATCGCGTCCACGTGACGCCGCTGGCCGCCAATCGCGATCTTTACTATCCGCGCGATCGCCAGAGCGCTCTCGCCCGCGCGGTCTCTAAATACGGTCTGCGGCCTCCTTACATTCTTTACATCTCCCGGATCGAACATCCGGGCAAGAATCACGTCCGTCTCATTCGGGCCTTTGCTCGACTGAAAGAGAGCGAGGCGCTCCCCCATCAACTCGTCCTCGCCGGGAGCGACTGGATGCGCGCCGATGAGGTGCATCGGGCGGCTGAAATGTCGGGCCATGCCGATGATATCGTCTTCACCGGATTCGTGCCCACAGAAGATTTGCCGGACCTCTACTGTGGTGCCGATGTCTTCGTCTTCCCCTCCCTCTATGAGGGCTTCGGATTGCCCGTGCTGGAGGCGATGTGTTGTGGCATTCCGGTCGCCTGCTCGAATATCTCGTCGATGCCCGAGGTCGCCGGCGACGCCGCACTCCTTTTCGACCCCTACGATGAAGAGGCCATCGAAGAGGCCCTGGGAGAACTCCTCACCGATCCCGAACTGCGAGCCTATTACGCGCAGCGCGGTCTGGAGCGAAGCCAACGCTTCACCTGGTCGGCGACAGCCGCCCGCACGTTGGACGTCCTTCGCGCCGCTGCCGAAGAAGGGCGATGAGCGAGTCGATCCTGGGATCATCTCAACGCAATGTCTCCGACCGGGAGCAAGTCGATGAAAATCACCAAGCGAGAGGAAAGAGCATCATGGTCGCTCGAGCTTCTGATACCCTCCCATCAGTGAGCCGCATCGCGTTGATGGAGGAACTCTATCGCCGATATGGTCAGGGGAATATCCGCCGCCGCCTTCGTTATTGGCGAAAGAAATATGCCTGGATCCTCGTCGTCGGTGGGGCGCGAGCGCTGAAGCGCCTCATCGACATCGTGGGGGCAGCCGTCTTGCTGGTCGTACTGTCTCCACTCTTCCTGGTCGTCGCTGTGTTGATCAAGCTGACCGATGGGGGTCCGGTGCTCTTCTGGCAAACGCGCGTGGGCCAATGGGGACGAGAATTTCCCTTCCCCAAATTCCGGTCCATGGTGGTCAACGCCGAAGAATTGAAAGACAAACTGCTGGCCCATAATGAGCATCAAGATGCGCGCATCTTCAAGATGAAGAATGATCCCCGCATCACCTGGATTGGCCGCATCATTCGCAAATTCAGCATCGATGAGCTACCTCAATTGTGGTGTGTGCTCAAGGGCGATATGTCGCTGGTGGGACCGCGTCCGCCGGTCCCCCGCGAGGTTGCCGAATATACGCTGGCCGACCGTCGTCGGCTGGATGCCAAACCCGGTCTGACCTGCATCTGGCAAGTGAGCGGTCGCAGCGATATTCCCTTCGACAAACAGGTGGAACTCGATGTGCAGTACATTGAGAGTCAAAGCTTCTGGCTCGATGTCAAACTCCTGCTCAAGACCATTCCCGCCGTCCTTCTGGGAAAAGGCGCATACTGAATAAGGAGCATACCGAGATGATAAAACGACGGTGGCCACGGGCCTGGTTCACAGCGGGTCTCGTCGGCCTCATTCTGGTCATCGTCCCGTTGAGCAGGGGGACGGCGGCCTCACAGACAGGATCGGCGCTCTTCGATCCTCCGGCCGTCTATCTGACCTGGCGACATGATCCGACGAGCACGATGACCATTCTCTGGCACACCTCGTCGGAAAGCGACGATGTCGTTCAGTACCGTCGATCCGACGAGCCGGCGTGGCACATGGTCATGGGTGCACATCATCCCCTCCCTTTTTCCGATCGGATCGTCCATCTGGTGGAACTCACCGATCTCGAGCCGGCCAGCGATTATCGCTTCCGATTCGGCGACCACTCGGTGGAGTTCGCGTTCCGCACTCTGCCACGTGCGCTGCGCGAACCGATGCGATTCGTCGTCGGCGGAGACATGATGCAGCGTGCCGAGTGGTTCCAGGAGACGTGCCGGCGCGCGGCGCAATATGACCCCTGGTTCGTCATCATCGGCGGCGATATCGCCTATGCCGACGGTGATCCCTCGAAAGTCGAGCGATGGATAGAGTGGTTCGCCATCTGGAAACAGACCATGGTGACCTCGGATGGGCGACTCATCCCGCTGCTGGCCGCCATCGGTAATCACGAGGTCTCCGGTGGCTTCAATCGACGGTCCGATCAAGCACCCTTCTTCTACAGCCTGTTCCCATTGCCCGCATCACGAAGCTATCGCGTGTTGGATTTCGGAAACTACATGAGTCTCATTTTCCTGGATACCCAGCACACTCAGGCCATCGCCGGCGCGCAAACCGATTGGCTGGCCGAACGATTGGCCGAGCGATCCACGATCCCTCATCTTTTCGTCATCTCCCATGTGCCCGCATATCCCTCAGTGCGGCCCTATACGTACTGGGTGAGTGCCAAGATCCGCAAGTACTGGGTGCCGCTATTCGAGCAATTCGGCGTGGACGTCGTTTTCGAGCACCATGATCACGCCTACAAGCGCACCCATCCCATCCTGGCCGGCGCCGTAGATCCGCGAGGCATCGTCTATCTTGGCGACGGCGCTTGGGGTGTACGAATCCGACAGCCCCGACAGGATTGGTATCTGGCCAAGACGGCCGATCGGCGCCACTTCATCCTGGTGACTCTGGATAACGAGAAACGCCGGTTCCAGGCCATCGACAGCGATGGGACGGTCTTCGATCAGATGGAGCAAGGTGTCGCTTCGGGATTCATGCTCACTCCATGACGTCGACGTATCGGGAATGACTCAATCGATCATCGTGGGAGAAGAGACGATGTCGACCCATTCGATCAGTAATTCCACTCCGGAATATGCCAAGGAGGAACTCTATCGCCGCTTCTCACGGCAGGGCTTACGGCGGCAGCGTCTGAGGCGATGGATGCGCGGATTGAGCTGGATTCTCGTCGTCCAACTTCTCTCCGGTGCCAAGCGCGCGATGGATGTGCTGCTGGCCATAAGTGGATTAGTCATCCTCTCACCGCTCTTCATCGTCGGTCTCGCTCTCATGGCCAGTCGCGTCATCGCCCTCGAACGTCGCCCTCGCGTTGGCCGCTGGTGTCAGACGTTTGACGAATATCGATTCGCTTTGCCCCAGAACACCTGGGGGCGACTTTTGAGGCTCATCCGATTCCATCGCCTCCCCACCCTGTTCAACATTCTCAAAGGCGATATGTCCCTTATCGGGCCGCGTCCCGTTTCTCCAGGAACGTTGAGTCCCCGTGAGCGCGCCGTACGCAAGCGCTATGACGTGCGGCCGGGACTCGTTTGCCTGTGGTGGATTCGCCGGCGCGCCAACATCGATTATGGCACGGAGATCGAAGCCGACGGCGAGTATGTGGAGACACAGAGCGTCCTCGGAGATCTGGGCATTGCGCTGCGCGCCATCCCGGCCATCCTCTATGGCGAAGGCGTGGCGACGGCGCCGGATCTGGTGACCATTCTCAACATCCCCATCGATAACGTCACCATGGCCGAGGCGATCGAGATCATCATGAATCTGCTCGACAGCCAGCATGGTCACCAGATCTGTTTCGTCAATGCCGATTGCGCCAACATCGCCTATCGTGACGAGGAATATCTCCGCATCCTCCGTCATGCCGATTATGTATTCGCCGATGGGATCGGTTTGAAGTTGGCGGGCAAACTGCTCGGTCAAGAAATCAAGCAGAATGTCAACGGGACCGATCTCTTCCCACGCCTCTGCGAGTCGCTCTCCGGCACGGGAAAGAAAGTATTCTTGCTCGGCGCTCGCCCTGGAGTCGCCGAGCGCGTTCGTCATTGGATCGCCGAACACGCCCCCGGCGTTCACGTCGTCGGCACGCAACACGGCTACTTCTCGCCTGAAGAAGAAGCCTCTATCATCGATCGCATCGCCGATTCCGGAGCCGACCTCCTCCTGGTCGCCCTGGGCGCTCCCCGGCAGGACAAATGGATTCATCGGCATCTTGACGAGACCGGCGTCAAGGTGGCCATGGGCGTCGGCGGCTTGTTCGATTTCTACTCCGGGCGCATCCCGCGAGCCCCTCTCTGGATGCGCGAGATGGGTCTGGAATGGCTCTATCGGTTCATTCAAGAACCGAAGCGTATGTGGAAACGGTATTTTGTCGGCAACGCCATTTTTCTCTTTCGCGTCATCAAGGAACGATTCATCAACTCGAGAATGTGAAGCGGCGGGTAGCCGAAAAAGAGGTGGAGACGAAAGCGTGGGAGAGCGCTCCACCCTGGCCACATCAGATGATCCTCGCCTTGGCGGTATCGTTTGAGCTACCCGCCCGGCATCCCATTCGACCGGCGAAATTCAGGCGTGATGTCCACCACGCCATATTCTTTGTCTGAGGAGGATTTTCACGATGAGAGCCATTGTCATCGCCACGGGTGTGAATCCCCATATTGCCGCCTTGACCGAACGACATCCGGCACCGATGCTTCCCTTGATCGACCGGCCATTCATTCAGCATGTGGTCGAGTATCTCGTCGATCAAGGCGTCACCGAATTCGATTTCATCCTGAGCCATCTGCCGGAGCAGATCGAGCATCTGCTCGGCGATGGTCGGCGGTGGGGCAGCCGATTTCGATTTCACCTGGCTCGAGATCCACTCCGTCCCTACGCGCTACTGAGGACGATCCTCACTGGCGAGCAAAAGGACGAGGGAGATTCCCCCTTTCTTCTCGTCCATGCGGACCGATTGCCTCACGTTCGGGTCGAACACACTCCTCCTTCCCCCACCACCCTTCCTGTCCTGTTCACCTGGCGTGATCCCTCACGGTCCGATCTCGAGGATGATCGGCCTCAGTGGACGGGATGGGCCTGGATCTCGAGCCATGTGATCGGCGGTCTCCCCGAGGAGTCCGATGAGAGGGCGCTCGAGCGGCACCTCCGACGGCGCATGGCCGATGAGGGATCGCACACTGTCGATGTCCCCCACTGTCTCGGCGTACGATCATTCGAGGACCTGCTGGCCGCTCAGCGCGCCGTGCTGGACAAAACCTTTCCCGACCTCCTGCTCTCGGGAAGAGAGATCGAACCGGGGATCTGGCTCTCGCGGAATGTCAGTCTTCATCCCACGGCTCGGCTCATCCCCCCGGTTTATGTGGGACGTAATTGCCGCATCGGCGAGGGTGTACAACTCGGTCCCTATGTCGTCGTCGGGCACGACTGTGCCCTGGATGCTCGCTGCCTGGTCTCGGAGTCCGTCATTTTCCCCGGAAGTTATGTCGGGGAGGCATTAGAACTCGATCACGTCTTGGTAGACAAGAATCGACTCATCAACGTGCGCTTGGGCGCGGCCGTCTCGGTCGCCGATGACTTCATTCTCGGCAGCCTCTCGGAGAGCGCCTTTCACTCCTGGATAGCGGGCATGCTCTCCCGTCTGGTCGCCACCGGCATCCTGATCTTCACCGGGCCACTTCTTCTGTTGACCGCTCTCTACCTGAAGCTCACTCGATCCGGAGCCGTCTTGCAGAAGAAGGACGTCGTCGCCCTCCCCACCTCTCCCGATGAAGCCCAATGGCGCACGTTCCCGCTCTGGAGTTTCGCCCCCTCGAACCACACGGATCGATCGGGGCGACCGCACGACTGGGGATGGCAAGGGCCATCGGACCTGCTGCTTCGCGCTCTCCCGGCGCTGATCAATATCGCGCGCGGCGAACTTCGGTTCGTTGGCGTTTGCCCCCGCACTCCGGAGGAAATTCGATCGCTTCCTCACGATTGGCGGGAACTCTACCTGCGCACCAAGGCGGGACTGATCACCGAGGCGTTCGTCCACTATGGCGCTCATCCCGACGAGGACGAACTCTATTCGGCAGAAGCCTTCTACTCGGTGATGGCCAGCCTGCGCCACGATCTGAGCTTGATGCTCGGCTTCTTCGGTCGATTGTTCAAGGGAATGAGCGCTCGACCGATCGCCTTGGAGCAGCAAGAGAGTTGAACGAGATCGAGGAAAAGGCAGCGACCGAGGAGGCGTCGATACAACCATATTGAAGGAGAGCGAATCTCATGGGTTCGGTACCATCTCCGGAAACGATGACGACCGTGGAATCAGATCAGGTGCTGGGCACGACCGACCGGCAGGCCGTGCTTCGGCTTCGACGCCGGGCCATCGAGCTCGGACATTTGGAAGCCTGGCTCACGCAAGGGCGGGGATCGTTCCACTTCGAAAACGTCCGCGCCCTCCGCTCCCTTCTCCGCTTCGGTCTGCGAGTGATGGGACTGCTCGCGCGCGGCGAACGGAACGCGCTCAATCCCGTGGTGCGCGAGATTCGACTCGCTTTTCCCAAGCTTCCGGAGGCATTCTGTGGATTCCGGCTCCTTCACCTCTCAGACCTTCACGTCGATGCGCTCGCCGGTTTCCCCGATGTCATCGCCGATCGACTGGAATCGCTCCAGGCAGACCTCTGTGTGCTCACCGGCGATTATCGCTTCGAAGTGTACGGTCCCTGCCACAACGTGTATGCTCACATGGAGAAGCTCCTCTCTCATATCCACGCCCGCGAGGGGATCATCGGCATTCTGGGTAATCACGACTTCGCCGAAGAAGCTGTCGAACTGGAACGAATGGGCGTGCGCATGCTGGTGAACCAGGCCTGGGAACTCCGACGGGGTCGGGAGAGTCTGTGGTTCATTGGTCTGGACGATCCTCACTATTACGGCTGCGATGATCTGCCCGGCGCCATGACGGCGGTTCCCGACGAGGCGTTCAAAATCCTTCTCGTACATACGCCAGAACTCTTCCGAGAGGCAGAAGAGCGAGGCATCGATCTTTACCTCTGCGGTCACACTCATGGAGGACAAATTTGCCTTCCGGGTATCGGCCCCTTGCTCGTCAACGCGAGCTGTCCGCGCAAATATACTCGCGGCGTATGGCGATACAAAACCCTCACCGGCTATACCAGCCCGGGCGTCGGATCATCCTTGTTGCCCGTTCGATTCAACTGCCCGCCGGAGATCGGCCTCATCGAATTACGCTGCATGCATCATCGTTCTCATTGACCTCGAATGAGAGGACGGAAAGAGCGAGAGGAGAGCGAGCATCGCTCCGCCTTCGGAGTCATTCCTTTCATTTCACTCTCCATTGAGGAGGTGCCTATGGCCTTGAGGAAAGAACGCATCCATTTTGTCGATCTGTTCAGCGATCATCAGGCGCGTCGGCTCCATCTGACCGAGCCCGATTATACCCGGCCGCTCCTAGACATGACGCCCGAACAAAAGGAGCGGATCATGGACAAGCTCGTCTTCCTCTATGGCGAGGAGCGGGCGCGAAAATGCTTCGTGGAATTGGAACGCATCATGCGCGTCTACTACGCTCATAAGACGCCGGAGATGATCGAGGAAGACAAGACGTTCGATCCCGCTCATCGCTTCACCGAGCGAGATGTCATCCTCATCACCTACGGAGATCTCATTCGCAGTCCGGGGAAGGCTCCCTTGCGCGCGCTCTCGGATTTCCTCAATGTCTTCATGCGCGGCGCCATCAATACGATTCACATCCTCCCCTTCTTCCCTTACTCCTCGGATCGCGGGTTCGCCGTCATCGATTTCGAACAGGTTGACCCTCGACTGGGAAGTTGGGAAGACATCGAGGAGTTGAGCCTCCACTTCCGGCTCATGTTCGACGGCGTGTTCAATCACGTTTCGTCCAAGAGCCGCTGGTTCCAGGAATTTCGCAACGGGAATCCTCGCTACCAGAATTACTTCATCAGCTTTTCGACCAAAGAAGCGATCAGCCCCGACCACCTCAAGCTCATCCTGCGCCCGCGAACCACGGATCTGCTCACCGGTTTCCAGACCATCAACGGGATGAAGTACGTGTGGACGACGTTCAGTCCGGACCAGATAGATCTCAACTACAAGAACGAAGAGGTTCTGTTGCGCGTGATCGAGATTCTTCTCTACTACGTCCGACGAGGTGCCGACATTATTCGGCTCGACGCCGTCACCTATCTGTGGAGCGAATTGGGAACACCTTGCGCCCACTTGAAACAAACGCACGCCGTGGTTCAACTCTTTCGCGCCGTCCTCGATGTGGTGGCGCCGCGGGTGGCACTCATCACCGAGACGAACGTCCCTCATGAGGAGAACATCAGTTACTTCGGCGATGGCCGGAACGAGGCCCAAATGGTGTATAACTTCGCCCTGCCCCCGCTGGTGCTCTACACCTTCCTGACGGGGAATTGTCGCCAACTCGCCGAGTGGGCGAGCACCTTGGAGAGGGTCTCCGATACGGCCACCTATTTCAACTTTCTCGATTCGCACGATGGCATCGGCCTGATGGCCGTCAAGAACATCCTCAGCCCCGAGGAGATCGATTTCCTCGTCGAGAAGGCCCAACAGCATGGCGGACTCGTCTCCTACAAACTCAATGGAGATGGCACCCGGAGTCCTTACGAATTGAACATCACCTGGTACAGCGCCTTGAACCGCGAAGACGCCGATGAGAGTCTCGACCTGCAGGTGGATCGATTCGTCGCTTCTCGCTCCATCGCCCTCGCCTTGATGGGCGTACCGGGCATCTATTTCCACGGCTTGTTTGGCAGTCCCAACGACCGGGAAGCGATTCTCCGCGGAGATGAACCGCGCAGTATCAATCGCCAGGTGGTCGACGAGCGGGCATTGTTCGAGACGTTCTCTGATCCTACCTCCTCCGCTTACAAGATCGCGAAGCGGTTCGGCGATCTCATCGAGAAGCGCATTCAGATGCCCGCCTTCCATCCCAATAGCTCTCAACGCATCCTGTTCATCGATGATGCCGTCTTCTCCGTCCTCCGCGAAGCGCCCGACGGCCGTCAAATCGTTCTGGCGCTGACC
>RFHM01000271.1 GCA_003696865.1 Acidobacteriota bacterium
GCACTACACCGAGCGATTAGAACTCGAGGTCCGGAAACGCACGCATGAGCTCGAGGAAGCCGAACGAGAGTTGCGTCGCTCCTACGAACAATTGAAACAGACCCAACAGCGGCTCATCGAGCACGAGCGGTTATCGACCATCGGCAAGATGTCGGCCACCATTGCCCATGAAATACGCAATCCCCTGAGCGCACTTCATGCGGCGGCTCAGGAACTGAAAGAGAGCCTCACTCTTCCCGAAGAATACCAGGAGCTGCTGGACATCATCACCTCGCAATCGGCCCGACTGAGCAAAATCATTCAGAACACATTGACCTTCACGCGTCCGGTGACGCTGGAAAAGAGGGAGGTCGATCTTCACCACTTCATCGATCATTTGCTCTCTTCACTGCGCGGCGACGCCCGGTTTCAGAACGGCATTCGCCTCTCCAAGAGCTTCGACGTTAACGTTCCACCAGTGTACATCGATCCCGACGCTGTTGAACAAGTGCTCTGGAACATCTTGATCAATGCCGTGCAGGCGATTCGACGCGGAGATGGCCACGTGGAGATCCTCACCCGCTGGCTCCCGCACGGCATCAATGGGCTCGATGGTCCGGCGGTGGAGATCGCCGTGAGAGACAATGGCGTGGGCATCCCGGAAACGCAACTCGAGAAGATCTTCGAACCGTTTCACACCACCAAGACCCAGGGAACAGGCCTCGGGCTGGCCGTCGCGCGACGCATCATCGAAGCCCATGGCGGTCACATCGAGGCCGAAAGCCAGGTCAATAGAGGGACGACGATGAGAATTGTGCTCCCGGTTGGATCTCCGGAGAGGAGAGACAGAGATCAGGAAGAACCCATGAGGAGGCAAGGAGGATGACGTTCAGGATCCTGATTGTAGATGACGAACAACCCATACGCCAGACGCTCTCATTCACGTTGCGACGGCAGAATTACGACGTCGATCAAGCCAGCAACCGACGGGAAGCATTGGAGCGATTGGAGACCAACAATTACGATCTCATCCTGCTCGATATGCGGTTGAATGGCGATTCGGGCATGGATCTCCTGCGGTACATCAAGAAAACGTACCCCCAAAGCGAAGTGATGATGATCACCGCCTTTGGGACGGTAGCCACCGCCGTGGAAGCGATGAAGCTGGGAGCGTGTGATTACATCACCAAGCCTTTCAACCGCGACGAGCTACTCCACCGCGTGAAGAACGTCCTCCGCACCAAGCAGTTGGAGAGCGAGGTCAAGGTCTTGCGCCAGGAATTCGAAGAAAAGTACGGATTGGACAATATCGTTGGCCGGTCTAAAGAATTGATGAAAGTCCTGGCGTTGGTCAGGAAGGTAGCTCCTACGGACACGACCGTGCTCATCACCGGAGAGACGGGCACGGGGAAGGACCTCATTGCCCGCGCCATCCATGCGCTGAGTCGCCGTTCGGAGCGCCCCTTTGTGTCCATCAACTGTGCGGCGTTCCCCGAGCACCTCCTGGAGAGCGAACTCTTCGGATACGTCAAAGGGGCATTCACCGGGGCGATCAACAATCGCAAAGGACTCCTTCAGGAAGCCGATGGGGGGACGTTCTTCTTCGATGAGATCGGATCCATGCCCTTGCCACTCCAGACGAAACTCCTGCGCGTCATCGAGGATAAGATGGTCCGCCGGCTGGGCGAGAATAAACCCACGCACGTCGATGTGCGCATTATTGCCGCTACCAACAATGATCTCTATGAAGCGGTCCGGGCTCAGCAGTTTCGCGAAGATCTCTTCTACCGATTGAACGTGGTCAATATTCACATGCCTCCCCTCCGGGCTCGCCGGGCGGATATCCCCGAATTGGCCAACTACTTCCTCAACAAATATGCTCGGCGAGACGGCCGGGAAGGCCTGGAATTCTCTCAAGAGGTTCTGGCCCTCCTCATCAACTATGATTTTCCAGGGAATGTTCGCGAACTCGCCCACATTGTGGAACACGCCGTGACGGTCTGTCCGGGCCCGTTGATTCGCCCCGAAGATCTCCCCCAACGATTCCGCGAACGTTCGGCGGCATCGCAACCCGTTCCCCTGATGCCACAACGGAGCCGCCGGCAACAGTTGGAAGAGGAGGAGCGCCGGTTGATCATTCAAGCCATCAAGGCGAGTTCCACCATTCGAGAAGCGGCCGAGGCGTTGGGGATGAGCCGGGCGACGCTCTGGCGCCGAATGAAGAAATACGGACTCTCCAAACGTCTCTTCGTGGAGTGAATGAACACCATGCCCGTGGAGGAGGATCCATGTCGCGCATTCTCATCGTTGATGATGAAGAACCCGTTCGCCGCGTTTTGCGCATCATGTGCAAAGGATTGGGTCATGCCGTGGATACGGCCGAGAACGGATTGGAGGCCATGGAGCGGCTGAAGCGCCAGTCCTATGACTTGATGATCACCGACCTGAAAATGGTCCCCGTCTCCGGTCTCGAACTGGTTAAATTCGTCCGTTCGACCTGTCCTCAGACGAAAATCATCATCTTGACGGCCTGGTCCATCAGCGCCTCCGAGATTCAAGCCAAGAAGCTGGGGATCCGCCACTACTTCGCCAAACCATTCAACCGGACTCAGATCATTCAGGCGATCCGAGAACTCCTCAGCCCCTCATGAACGTCCGGAGAAGAGTTCATCGACGCAACCTTGGTTTCATCCTGAATCCGATGTTGCAAAATGAACGCCCGGCAGCGCGGACGGGCTGCTCGGGGAACTTTGGGCCCACATTTTATCCCCATGGATAACAAAAGGTTGCACTCATTCGGTGAAACGCCGCCCCGGCCGTCCTTTTGGCACATGGATTGCAAATGAAGACCATGCCCGAGTTCAATAACAAGAAATCATACCGGAGGAGAGAGGCCTCACCCCTACGGGGGTGGTGGCCTCCAGGACGTGAACGCCGGTGCGCGATGCCCCCCTACTCGCGGATGGCCGCTGTGTACATGACCCGCACTCCACACCGTCATCCTGGTGAAAGCTCCCACCTCTTGACCCTCTGAGGCCTCATACTCATTCTCCAACCGGGCTCCTCGCATCTCCGGCGCTGGACAATTCCATTCATCTGAGAGACAATTTGACGGCAGAGTTTATGACCGACATGAGCGAGGATCGCAGGTCACATTTACTTGAAGTTCGTAACCTGAAAACATATTTCTTCACGCGCCGCGGAATCGTCAAAGCCGTCGATGGCGTCAGTTTCACCATCGAGCGCGGCCGCACGTTGGGGCTGGTTGGCGAGTCCGGATGTGGCAAGTCGGTGACCAGTCTCTCGATCCTGCGGTTGATCTCGCCGCCGGGGCGCATCGTCGGTGGCGAAATCCTGTTCGATGGCGTCGACCTGCTCACGCTGGATGAGGAAGCCATGCGACGCCATCGCGGTAAAAAGATCGCCATGATCTTTCAAGATCCCATGACCTCCCTGAATCCCGTTTATACGGTGGGATATCAAATCGCCGAAGCGATCCTCGCTCATCATGACATCTCCAAGCGGGAGGCGTGGCAACGGGCCGTGGAGCTCATGCGAGCGGTCGCCATTCCCGATCCAGAACAGCGGGCCAGGAATTATCCTCACGAACTCTCCGGCGGCATGCGACAGCGCATCATGATCGCCATGGCCATCTCCTGCCATCCGGAACTTCTCATCGCCGACGAGCCGACCACAGCACTCGACGTCACCATTCAGGCGCAGATCCTGGAATTGCTGGAGCATCTTCGCCAGACGATGAACTTATCCATGCTCCTCATCACCCACGATCTGGGCGTCGTGGCCGAGACGACCGATCGCGTGGCGGTGATGTACGCCGGGAAACTCGTCGAGATCGCCTCGACGCGGGACATCTTCCACGATCCCCAGCACCCGTACACCATCGGTCTCCTCCGCTGCGTCCCGAAGATGACGACAGACCCCGACGGTCAGCGCCGCCGGCTGGAGACCATCACCGGGAGCGTTCCCGATCTGGTCAACCTTCCACCGGGATGCCCATTCGCTCCTCGCTGTCCCGAAGCTCATTCGGCCTGTCGCCAAGGCGAGATCGCGTTCACCGAAGTGCGCCCCGGTCACCTGGTCCGCTGCGTGGCCCGTGGTTCCGAAGTCATATCTCATCCTCCGAACCTCGCTGTTGGACTGGAGAGTCAAACCGGAGATGGTGCTTGATGCGGCGACTCGTCGGTTGGAGGCTCTATGAGGAACGACGAGAAACTGGTTGAGGTCATTGAGCTGAAGAAGTACTTCGCGGTGAGGAGAGGTCTATTTGGCACGCGACGTCAGCCCGTCCGCGCCGTCGATGGGATCAGCTTCACCATTCGCCGAGGAGAAACGTTCGCCCTGGTCGGCGAATCGGGATGTGGCAAGACGACCACGGGACGGTGTCTGCTCCGCCTCATCGAACCCACCTCGGGGAGCATTCGATTTGAGGGCAAGGACCTGCTCTCGCTCGACCGCTCCGAGATGCGCGCCATGCGCCGTCACATGCAGATCATCTTCCAGGATCCTTATGCCGCCCTCGATCCCCGAATGACCATTGGCCAGATCATCGAAGAACCACTGCAAATCCATCGCTGGGGGACGAAGGCCGAGCGTCGGGAGCGGGTGCGAGAACTTCTCGCCGAGGTGGGACTGGATGCTGAGGCCATCCATCGGTACCCTCATGAATTCTCTGGCGGTCAACGCCAGCGCATCGGTATCGCTCGTGCCCTCGCCCTGAACCCTACATTCATCGTCGCCGATGAACCGGTCTCGGCCCTGGACGTCTCGGTTCAAGCCCAGATCATCAATCTCCTGCAGGACCTTCAGGATCAGCATGGATTGACGTATCTATTCATCTCTCACGACCTGGCCGTCGTTCAACACCTGGCCACTCGGGTGGGCGTGATGTATCTGGGGAAATTCGTCGAGATCGCTCCCCGCTCGGAGATTTACCGCCATCCTCAACATCCGTATACCCAGCTTCTCCTCTCAAGCGTGCCCGTGCCCGATCCCGATGCCCGGCGGGAGCGCGAACTCCCTCGAGGAGAGATCCCCACGGCGCTCGATCCGCCGCCGGGATGCCGTTTTCACACGCGTTGTCCCTATGCCTTGCCGGAATGCCGAGAGCAAGAGCCCCCATTGATCGAAATCGAGAAGCACCATTGGGTCGCCTGTCATCTGGTCGGCCATAATCAGCACTGAGAAGCTGCTCCCGGAAAGCGTTGGCGGCCGTCGAGGTCCTCCACTCCGGCCAGCGCTCGGAGCCTTGACATTCTCTCGGACAATCTGAATAATCCAGGCAGCACGTTGTCCAGTCAAGATCACGAAGAGCAAGGAGGTATGAGCATGAACGAAGAGCCAATCATGGAGTCCCCGCCCGAAGCGACGGGGGCGTCGGCAGAGGGCGAAGGACGACGGATGAACGAGATCTCCCGCGTGGCGAATATGTTTTTCTCCCCGGGAGAAACCTTCGAAGACATCAATCGGAAACCAACCTGGTTGATCCCACTTCTCATCGCCCTCGTTTTCTCTCTCGCGGTGGGCGCGCTGTTTCGGGCGAAGGTACTCACCCCAGAGGTCTTCGAGCAAATGACGCGACAACGCATGGAAGAGATCATGGAGAAACGAGGAGCTCAGATGTCCGAAGAGATGATGGAGCAAGCCCTGAAATCCTCCAGGATCACCTATCGGCTGTGGCACGTGTTCACGGTGGGTTCGACGCTCCTCATGTTGATCGTGATTGCCGGCGTCTACTTCCTCGTGCTCCTGCTCCTTCAGGCGGAAGCGCCATTCAAAAAAGTCTTCTCCGTGGTGACCTGGTCGTGGATGGTCTATGCCGTGGCCAGTGGCGTCATTGCCGCCATCACCTTACTCTTGAAAAGCCCGGAGACCATTGATCCCCTGAATCTGGAGAGCATTGCTGCGACGAACCTGGCCGCTTTTCTCTCCCGGCGGGAGACGTCGCCCGCCGTCTACTCCCTGGCCAGCAGTCTGGATATTTTCTCCATTTGGTTCCTCATCCTCTTGTCCATCGGCTTTTCCAAGATCTCTAAAAAGGTCTCGGTCAAAAAGGCAGCCATCGCCGTATTCGCCCTGTGGATTCTATACATCCTGGGGAAGGCGGGATTCGCCTCCTTCCAGGGCGTGGCCTGACGCCGTTCAGGCTTCGCGCAGCCAGCGGAGGATTTCCGATAGACCGGGCCGCTTCCCATACATCAAGGATGCGGCCCGAAAAACTTTAGCCGCGCCTCGCACAGCGAGAAAGATCCCGACGATGAGCGATCCCACCGAGACGAGGATATCGATAACAGGAACCGTGGTGAGACTGATGCGCAACAGCATGGTCACCGGGGCCGTCAAGGGAAAGTAGGAGAAGCCGCGAGCGAGCGCCGAGTGAGGCGACTCACTGATGGGACCGAGAACGAAGAGCGGCACCATACTCGAGATGGTCCACACGGCGGCCAGTTGATTGCTCTCCTGGACCGTGCTCCCCAGGATCCCCGTGCCGGCCATCAGACTGGCAAATAGCAAGTAGCCGAGCCCGAAATAGACCAGCGAGAGAAGAATCTGCCCGATGCCCACCTGCACGGTGACCACCAGGACCATCGAGGGAATGAGGAGGACGAGAGCATAGAACGTCACTTGTAACAGACCGGCCGCGCCCAATCCGATGATCTTCCCGGCCAACAGTTGCTCCGGAGTCACCGAAGAGAAGAGGATCTCGATCACCCGATTCTGTTTATCTTCGGCCATCCCCTGGAGCAGGTAACCGGAAGAGAAGAAGATGGCCATGGTGAGCAGGATGAACATGCCAAACGGCCCGATCAACTTGGTGACCTCACTCCACTCGCTCTCAGAGGGTTGCACGTGACCTCGCTCGGAGACCTTCATCGACGTGAGGTTCACCGGTCGGAGCACGCGCTGGAGCATCGGCTCGGGCACACGACCTTTCACCAGGCTGGCCCGCAGGAGAGCATACAATTCGCGCTCGCCCTTGGGATTGAGCCGCGAGAAGAGCCCTTCGTCCCGAACGTAGACCGAAACCTTCCCCGTCGTCATATAATCGCTTTCGATCACATAACAGGCCTGGATGCGGCGGCGTTGCAAATCGGCCAGCGCGCGATCCAGATCTTCATAGGGTATGAGCTGCAGTCCCTTCTTCGGCTCAAGCGAAGAAGAAGCATCAGAGGTTGCTCCCACCTGCTCGATGACCTCGGCAGCGAGGCCAAAATCGACGACGCCAGCCCGATCGATGACGGCGACCGCGCCGCGCTCCTTCGATGATCCATCCCCCGAGGTCTCCACGATCATGGGGATGGCCGCGATGACCAGAAAGAACAATGGCATCCCGACGACGGCGAAGATATAACCTTTTCGCGTGACGGTAGCGATGAATTCATGTCGCGCGATGACCAGAATCTTTCTCATAAGCCGAAACTCGCTCCATCACCGGCTCAATGATTGAAACCGGTGATCCGAGAATTTCGCCTTTCCGGCGTTCGTCGACGTCATCCTCCCCCCTCTTGGACCACTTTAATGAAAATGTCCTCCAGCGGCGTCGTCGCCCGCTCGAATGCCTCCACCTCGGCTCCTGCTTGAAGCAACCAGGCGAGGAAGTCCCGGGGCTGCACGCCGGCGTTCAGATACACTCTCATCGTCCCATTCTCAGGCACAGTGCGGGCGATGAGCGGGCACTGACGATAGTCCACCGCGGCGCGAACGAGAACGGCATTATCCGAATATCGACGCTTGATCTCATCAAGATGGCCATACAATACGCGCCGCCCTCGGTGAATCATGAATACGCGTTCGCATAACGTCTCGACCAACGCCATTTGATGAGTGGAGAGCAATACGGTCTTGCCCGCCGCCGCTTGCTCCCGGATCACGGTGCTGACCATTCGCGTGTTGACCGGATCAAGACCGGTGAACGGTTCGTCGAGAATGAGGATCTCCGGATCTCCCACCAATGTGGCGACCAGTTGCACCTTCTGTTGATTCCCTTTGGAGAGCTCGCCGACTTTCTTGTCCTTCATCTCCGTCAGGCCCAGGCGCTCCATCCAGGTCAACGCACTCTGGCGCGCCTGAGCGCGCGTCGCCCCCTTCAATCGGGCGAAATATTCCAGCACCGAGAGGACTTTCTGACGAGTGTAGAGGCCGCGCTCCTCCGGCAGATACCCGATGTGTTCCTTGACGCGCTCGGTGAGGTGTTGACCAAAAATTTCGATTCTTCCGGCATCCGGACGGATGATATCCATGATCATCCGAATCATCGTCGTCTTCCCCGCCCCGTTAGGACCCAGGAGCCCGAAGATCTCTCCCCGCTCAACGTCGAGCGACACATCATCCACGGCCACCAGCGAATCGAACGATTTTCGTACTCCTCTGAGAGAAATGGCCGTCATCCTCACGCTCCTCTCAGATAGGATCGAGAATCAAGCGATCGATCAGATGCCCAAGAGAACGCCCACTCCACGTCCATCATCAGAACCCGCTCGGATACCTCCCTCGAGAATCCACCGCAAAGGCGCAAAGAACGCAAAGATCTTCCAAGAGACTTTTTTATCCCCTCGATGCGGCTCGGACGCGCCATGGACGACTCCTTCGAAAATGAGAGTGGCGCACGCTGTCAGCGTGCGCTCCATTCCTCGAACGTCCATGTTCATCCTTTCGGTATGGTCCCTCCAGGCCATGGGAGATTCTCTTGAAGATGAACAGCGCTCCCATACGGCCACTGCCGAATCAGCCGAGATGATGGGTACGAATCGCTGAGGACCACTCACTCATACCGCAATGCCTCGACGGGGTCCAGGCGCGCTGCCTTCATTGCCGGCCAGAGCCCGAAGAACAATCCCACTCCGGCAGAGACGGCCAGTCCGGCCACCGGCGCCCAGAAGGGCACATACGTGGGCATAATGGTCTTGAGTATCAGGCTGAGCCCCCATCCAATGACGATGCCGAGAAGCCCGCCCAACCCCGTCAGCACCATCGCCTCGATCAAGAACTGCCAGGTGATATTGCTCCGCCGGGCACCAATTGCTTTGCGGATGCCGATCTCTCGCGTGCGTTCGGTCACCGAGACCAACATAATGTTCATCACGCCGATGCCTCCCACCAGAAGAGCGACGCTGGCGATGGAGATCATCAGCACGAACACGCCAAAGGTGATCTGATTGATGTCGCGCTGAATCGACTCCGGCGTCGAGATGGCGAAATTGTTGGGTTGATCGGCGGGTACGGCTCGACGCCGCCGCAGGAGTTCGGTGATCTCATCTACGGCTTGATCGACCTTTCCGGGGCGCGCTTCGGCCAGGATCCACCGCACTTCCTCTTGAGGATACATCTTCTGCAACGTGAACAGAGGGATATAGATCACCTTGTTGAGCCCGCTGGAGGATTCGTCGCCGGCGAGAAGATTTTCTTGCCGTTCCAGGACGCCAATGATGGTGAACATTTTCTTGTTGATCTCCAGCTGCTTCCCCAGCGGATTCAGTTGTGGGAACAGCGTCTCGGCAATGTAGGACCCCACTACGCACACGCGCTGACGATGCCGGTTCTCTGACTCGGTGAAGAACCGTCCCTGACTCACCTGAACGTTACTGACGCGTTCGTAGGCTGGGAGCGTCCCCTGGACGTCCACGGCATACAACTCCTGATCGCGATAGCGGACGATGCTCAAGCTCTGGAGCGCGGGCAGCCTCATAATAGGCACGGCCACGGCGACCGACGGGCAATATTCGGCGATGGCCAGCGCATCCTCATAGGTTAACGGCGGGCGGCGGCGTTCCTCGGCCGTGGCGCGTCTGAGGCGCACGCCGGGACTGAATTTATGGATGAAAATGGCGCGGGTGCCGAACGATTCGATCGATCGCTCGATTTGCGATTCGATGCCCACAATGAACGCCACCATGAGCATGACCGTCACCACACCGATGATCACGCCCAGAACGGTCAGGAAGGCGCGCAACTTATTGGCGGCGACGGCGCCCAAGGCCATCTTGAAATCTTCATAAATTTCCTGCATACGCCCTCATTCGAACCGCAACGATTCCACGGGATCCAGCCCCGCTGCCCGATACGCCGGATAGACTCCGGAGAACAGTCCCACCGTGGCCGAAATGACCAAGGCCGCCACCGTCCAGCCGAGCGGCAGAGCGACCGGCAATCCCAATTGCCAGGCCACCAGCCGCCCACCCAGATAAGCCAGCCCCATCCCGATGAGCCCACCAATGGTGGACAAGGTCACCGACTCGGACAGAAACTGCATCAAGATATCCCCGCGACGGGCGCCCACCGATTTACGAATGCCAATTTCGCGAGTGCGTTCGGCTACCGAAACCAACATGATGTTCATGATGACGATCCCGCCCACCACCAGAGCGATGGACGCCACCCCGATGATGGCGATCTGGATCGTGCGCGTCACGCTCTGGTAGAAATTATTGATCGCCTCGGACGTCAAAATGCCGAAATTATCCGGCTCATGATACTTCAGGTGACGACGATTTCGCAGGACCACTCGCACCTCATCGACGGCCTTATCGATAGCATCGGCGCTAATGGCGGCCACCCGAATGGAAATGGATCCTCGGGTCCCATACAGCTTCTCGAAGGTGGAGACGGGAATGACGACGAAATTATCCTGCGGCTGCCCCAGCATCGTTCCCATCTCTTCGGCCACCCCCACAATGCGAAACGGTAATCCGCTCAGCTTGATCTCCTTCCCCAGGGGATCGATGCCGGGGAAGAACTCTTTGACAATATCGGCGCCCACGAAACAGGCGGTGCGGTTATGTTGCTCTTCCTCCCGGGAAATGTATCGCCCTTCGGCCACGTGAACGTTATCGATTTCGACCATGTTATAGGAAACCCCTCGAATGACGACATCCTGAAGCACCCGCGATCCGTACTTCACAGTGCCCTGCGTCGACTTCAGGGCGGCGGCATCCCGCACATATCGGCGTCGCGGATTGGAGAGAATGGCCTCCAGGTCCTCGTAGGTGATGTCTTTGTTCTGCTTGGCCGCTCGGATGAATTCCTCCAGACTGGTGATGAGCCCAAACCGGCTCACCAGGAAGGCATTGGAACCCAGATCGGCCACCTGTTCTTTGAAGTAGGCATTGAACCCCTCCACCAACATCACCACGATAATCACGGCGGCCACGCCGATGATGACCCCCAGGAGCGTGAGAAATGAGCGCAATTTATGGGCCCAAATGGCGTCGAGCGCGATCTTGGTTGTCTCAATGACACTCATGAACGAAAAATCGTAACATTCACATTCGTAACTCGTCCAGTGAAACGAGATCGGACGGCCGAGGGTTTCAACTTTTCGCCGCCGGAGGTCGCCGAGGGGCGAAAACCCGAAATGAAAAAGAGATTGATCGGGTTTTCGCTTTTGGGTATGATCATAGGGGTCTCGTGAGTGACCGTAGGGATAAGGCAGCGAGAGTGTGATATGCACTTACTAGTCATTTTCTTGGCGGAATCGGAACTGCTGGGCGAGATCTTTCAAGCCCTCCAGCAGATCGGGATCCAGCGGGCGACGCTGGTCGAGAGCATCGGTCTGCGACGCGTCATGAGCGAGGAGAACGTCCCCCTGATTGCCTCCCTGCACCACTTGCTTCGTCGTGACGAGTATCCCAATGTCACGCTGTTCATCGTCGTCGAAACGGAGCAAAAAGCGCAACAGGCGATCAGCATCGTCGACGAGATCGTCGGTGGGCTGGAGAATCCCAATACGGGCTTGGCGTTCACCATCCCGATTCACAATGTGACGGGATTCATCCCCGACGCCGAGCGACCCTGAACTCCTCATGAGAGGCATCATTGGGTTGATCATCATCGCTGTCGTCGGCTACCTGAGTGCTCATTTCCTATTCGAGCGCCTCAGTCGGCGCTTCCTCCTCGTCTCGGGGATCGAATATATTCTGCTCGGCGTGATCATCGGCCCTCAAGTGTTGAACTTTCTCACCCCTGAGATGGTCACACAGTTGAGCCCCATCTTTAGCCTGGGTGTGGGATGGATCGGCCTGCTCTTTGGTATGCAAGTGCGCTTTCGTCGCCTGCGACGGCTTGATCCGGCCTACTTCTGGATCACCCTGATCGAGGCGATGATCACGTTCGTCATCGTGGGCGGCTTCTTCGGCCTCGTCTTCTGGTACGGACTGGATGGTCGCGGCCAATGGTCGATCTTGATTCCCGCCGCCTATGTTCTGGGAACTACGGCCATGGTGACGGCTCCTTCGGCGGTGGCTCTGGTCAAATTGCGCTTCCGCGGCCATCGATACCACGTGACCCATACCCTGCAACACGTCATTGGGTTTAACAATCTTCTGGGCATCATCGTGTTCGGCCTCCTGTTTTGCTTCATCCATGTGGGGGAGACGGCGGGCATTCGACCTCTCACCGCCGTGGAATGGATCAACCTCTCGGTCATACTCGGCATCCTGCTGGGCATTCTGTTTCATCTCCTGGTGCGACGCGAACATGACGAGAACGAGTTGCTCCTGGCGCTCATCGGCATCGTCGTCTATGGGAGTGGGATCGCATACTATCTCCGCCTCTCGCCGCTGTTTCTCAACTTGATCGTGGGCATCGTGTTGACCAATCTCTCGCCCCTGCGCCGATTGCTCTATGAGGCGCTGCACGCCACGGAGCGGCCTTTCTTCATCATCTTTCTCATCTTCGTGGGAGCGATGTGGAACATCAACGCTGTGTGGGGATATCTCCTCGTCCCAGCTTATATTCTGGTCCGAATGGGAGCGAAATTTCTCGGTGGCTATCTCGCTTACCTGAGCATCGAAAAAAAGCGGTTACTGGTTCCCAACGTCGGCTGGGGACTTCTTTCTCAGGGTGGCGTGGCCCTCGCACTGGTGGTCAACTATCAGCAGGTGTATCAAAATCGATTTACCGATCTCGTCGTCTGTTGCATCCTCGTCTCTGTGATCATCAACGAGCTGGTGAGTCCACGCCTGGCGCGGGATTTCCTCGCCGATCTGGGAGAGATCACCCTCCCCGCGCCCGACACGGGACTTCAACAGCAGAGGCCCACGCCGACCAGTCCTTCGTGAGCCCATCGATCAACCGGATATGCGTCAAATCATCATCCTGGCATTGCTCTTTTTCATCACCTACGCGCTCCAGTTCCTCCAATGGGGGAGCGAGAGCGAACTCAATCCCAAGTCCATGGCCAGCCTGGGCTTCATCCTCCTCGCCGCTTACGTAGCCGGCGGTTTCTTCGCTCGGTTCAAACTCCCTAAGATTTCCGGCTACATCGTCACCGGGATCGTCTGTGGTCCGTATGTGATCAACTTGCTCTCCAAAGGCGTGGTGAGCGATCTGCGGGTCTTGGATGATCTGGCTTTAGGACTGATTGCCTTGACGGCGGGCGGTGAACTCAAACTGACGGCCCTGAGACGAGACCTGAAGAGCGTCCTGTACATCATCGGTTTTCTGGTCATCGTCGTGTTCGCTGGCGTCACCGCATGTGTGTTGGCGGCCCGACCATTGCTCCCCTTTCTCTCCGAGAGCCCTTTGACGACGATCGCCGTGGCGCTCTGCTTTGGCATCACGGCGGTCGCCACATCTCCAGCTTCGACGATCGCCATCATCACGGAGACCAGGGCGAGTGGAATAGTGACCGAACGCGTTCTCAGCATCACGGTCATAAAAGACGTACTGGTGGTCATCGCCTTCGCCTTCATCCTCTCGATCGCCAAACACCTCTCCCTGGAACCGACTATCGGTCAGAGCGCCGTCACCACCGTGTTCACCGAAGTGGCCGCCTCGTTATTGATGGGAGTGGTCTTGGGCGTCTTGACCGTCCTGTACATCAGGTATATCAACGCCGAGATGCTGCTGTTCATCATTGGACTCGTCTTTGCCGGCACGGCCTTCGCTCACTGGCTGGAACTGGAAGCCATCCTGATGTTCATGGTCGCCGGATTCGTGGTCGAGAATTTCTCTTCCCATGGTCAGGAACTCATCGAAACGATCGAACGCGCATCGTTGCCCGTCTATGTCGTCTTCTTCGCCATTGCGGGGGCGGGTATCAATCTCCCGGTCTTACGCCAAACCCTGCTGATCGCATCCATCCTGGTGGCCGTTCGGCTCCTCACCACGTATCTGGGTACCTTCCTGGGAAGCGCCCTCGCCGGGGATCCTCCTCAGGTTCGACGTTATGCCTGGATGGGATTCATCACTCAGGCGGGGGTCTCGCTGGGGTTGGCCACCATCGTCGAGCAGACCTTTCCCACCTGGGGGCCACACTTCAAAACGCTCATCGTCGCCACTATCGCCATGAATCTAATCATCGGCCCCATTGCCTTCAAAGTGGCACTGGACCGGTCTGGCGAGACGGAAGAGATGCGCGAGCGCACGTTGACTTTGGCCGAACAACCGGCACCGGGACCATAGTCACGGTGATCACCGACGAGATCGCGGGCATCCTGTACAGAACCCCTCCCCAGGATTGAGGGTGCCAAAATGAATACGAGAAGAAGGCGGACGAGGAGGTCAGCGTTTTTTGAGATGCCAAATCACCTTCCCAACGATGTCATCCCGGCGAATCGCACCGAATCTTCGACTATCGATACTGTGGCCATGCATTCCCACAACGTAGACATCGCCCGTCTGCGGCACACATCGCTCGACCTTTTTGATCATCAGGCCGTAGATAGGATGCCTGAACACGATGACGTCGCCGGGGCGAACCGGACCAAACAGGAAAGGGATTTTGGACACGACGACAAAATCCCCTTCCCGATAGATCGGATACAGACTCTGGCCGGTAATCTTGACCAGCTTGATCATGACAAGACCGGATAGACGACCTCTTCCTCCGGTTTGTAAGGGGCTTTGGCGCGTTTGGTGGCGATGCCTTTGGTCTCCCAGAAAATCTCGGCGAACCGATTGACCGCCTGGAGCAGTTCCACGGCCGTCTCCCGGCTCGTCGTCTGCCGACATTTGGAACCGAGTTTCATGATGTTGTTGGTCAGCTCGTGGAGCTCGGGATATTTCTGGACGTGCTCGGGCTTGATGTAATCGCCCCAGATGATGCGCACTTCGTGCTTGCAGAGTTCCGCATGCTGCTCCTTGACGGCGATGTAACGGGCCATGCTGTTATGGAATTCCATGTCTTGCTGACCGTGTTCTTTGACCAGCTCGTTCATGAGATCGATCATTCGGATGACGGTGAGAGCGGCCAGTTGGGCGTGATGGGGATCATAGATCCCACAAGGAATATCGCAATGGGCTTTGGCTCGCTCGAAAGGAAATCGCCGATCCAACTTTTCAATGAGCTCGTAAATCATAGTGACCTCCTTTTCCGGTGGATAACAAAGCTCCTGATGAGCTCATGTCTCGTGAGCGTGAGCGTTATCATATCCAGACGCCCCATCGTTGTCAAGATAGCCATCCGCGCCGCCCGGGAAAAGCGGAGCGTTCCCCTCGTCATCTCCTCCTCGACAACAGGTCCCATCCAAGCTACATTTGCCCTCGATGAAGACGACCGGAGGACATGATACTCAGCAGCCGAAACGCGACCGAGTCGGACCGACGCTGTCCTCGCATCACTTCATGGGGGCTGAATGGGATGACCTCGCTCAATCGCTTGAGGAGCGGTCACGCCGTCCGACGGTGACGTCGCGGAAATCCAATCTCTTCACGGGAGACTGAATCCATGAGATCATCCGTTGCTCACTGCGCACGCTTCCCCTTGGCTCTCTGGGGTGTCATTCTGTTAGGATGGCTCGCCATAACCGGGTGTCGCTCGAGCGTGACCGGAGAGCATGAGTCGACGCGCCTCTA
>RFHM01000272.1 GCA_003696865.1 Acidobacteriota bacterium
GCGGTGATTTTCAAGTCGCCCATGAACGAGCCTGAAAGACGCGCCCCGGGAGACGGGCTTCTTTCGTCATCGGCGAATTCCTCGTCCCTCGTCGGTCACATCGATGCGTCTCCCCCCACCGGCGGACGCCACGCCGAAGGCAAAAATGGCTTGACAGCACATCCCCGTATGAGTAAGCTACTAGCGAGACTACCCGAGGAGCGCGTGTGAAGAAGAGGCTTTTTCGGTGCGTGCTGAGACGTTGATTGTTGAGTGACCGTTCTGATTCGTCATGAAGGAGTTCAGGCGGTGAACGTTCGATGGACGTCAGACAACGCTCGTGAAATGCGGCTCGGTTCGGCACTCGAAAGAACAGGCCCACGTGCGACTGAGCAAGCCGACCTCTGAGGCGAGCGCGACATCCTGTGACTGAGGAGAGGTTCGATCTCGTTTCATACTGGTGAGGGGTTTTCCCGACGTTCTTCTCGCCACTCGCCAACGCCGACCATATGGTAGAGCGCATTCTTCGGGACGACGAGGCGGGTTCTCACCGGCACTGTGAGCCGCCCTCGGGGTGGAGGAGCGATGATGGCTCGGGCGAAACCGGAGTCCCGCTCCCAGGCGGCCAGGCGGCGGCAGCCTGCCTCGTCGATGCCGGATGAGGCGCACCTTCGCTCCGGAACCGGAGAGTTCGCCCACCATTTCGCCATTGCCTCGTCGTGAGAGGGACCATCAGACTCATCATCGCCGATCAGGATTTTTGGCTCATCGTCATCGCCGGATTGGGATTCATCGCCGATGCCGTGGCCGAACGCCATCTGTCCATCCTTCGCATCATCACTATCGTGGCCGTGGTGGGATTGGCGCTCTCCTACATTTACCGGAAGCTGAAGCTTCAACGGGAAAAGAAGGTGCCGTTTCTCGTCGTGGTCGGGAAATCGGATGAGCAGTATCGAGATACGCTGAGTCAGGTCGAGGAGACCTTGATGAGGTATCGGCTGGGAGTGCCTCTCCTGGAGAAGACGTTCGGCCTGCTTCGCGAGGATTGGATCTTCCGCCGGGAATCGCCCCTGCCTCCCAATCCGACCGCCTGGCGGGAGACCATCTCCAAAATCGACCGGCGCTTCTGGCGATTGGCCGAACGGATACCGGGGCGCAAAGTCTATCATCTGTTCATGAACGGCCCGGCGACCCTGGCCATGGCGCTGGGCGCGGTCATCGGGCGGCGGCCCGAATTCATCCACTACCACTTCATGCCGGGGACGGGAACCCTGCCGTACCATCCGGTGGTCGATTTCCGTTCCGAGACCATCCCCGAGGGACCGCACATTCTGAAGAGCCGGGTGGACGACTACCGGCTGGTGCGCGTCTCCGGGATGGAGCAGCTCGATCCGGACCGGTGCACTCAGGTCGCTGTGGCCATTCACCTGGCCGGACACGATCCCACCGGTGACGTCCGCCAGCGGGTCCGGGCCGATGGGCATCCGGTGGTGACCATCGAATCCCGGTTTCGTGGAACTATCCCACTCACTGCCGATTGGATTCGTCTGGCGCGCGAGGTGGCCACGCCGCTGCTGGAGATGATGGGACGAGAAGGCGTCGAGCGGCTGCACCTCTTTCTCTCCGCGCCATTGCCCGTCGCCTTCTGCGTGGGAGTGGCCCTGGGGAGGTTCGTTCGCGCCAGCGTCTACAATTACTTCCCCGAGAAGGGAGCCTACGAGGAAGTCTTCAAACTGGAGGAGTTGTGACGTTCGCTCCCGCGCGGCGATTGGGAGTGGCATCGCTTCCATCGAGAGGGCGTCCGTTCCTCGTGGTGTGCTTTCGCGACGATGAGGGGTGATGAGCGGATCGCCGATGATGACGCTGCAGAGGAATGAAGATCGCTCCCCGCCGGTCATCCCATCGTCGATGATGAGGAGGGTATGATGGCGAAATATCTGGTGATGACATTGGGTACGGGTCGAGGAGTGGAGCATGGATTGGCCCAATCCATCCAGACGCTCAATCCCGATCGCATCGTCTTCCTGGCCAGTGAGGAGAGTCAGCAGACGCTCGATCGGCTGGCGCCCCTGGTGCCCGCCTTCGTCGATCGATTCCAACCGGTCCACCTCGTTCAGAACCCGGACGACGTCGAACAGTGCGCCGAGGATGCCAAGGCGGCGATTCTCGCGCTCGTCGATCAGGGGGTGGCGTTGGCGGACATCGATGTCGACTTCACCAGTGGCACCAAGGCGATGACCGCCGGATTGAGCATCGCCGCCACTGCTCTGGGCGTGAAGCGATTGGTCTATGTCACCGGCACGCGCGATCGACAAACCGGTCGCGTGCTGACGGGCACCGAACGCGTGGTCAGCGTCTATCCGATGCAGTTGCTCATCGATGAGCATCGCCGCCAGCTCAAGTTGCTCTTCAATCAGTATCTGTTCGATCGCGGCCTGTCGCTCATCGAACGGGTGATCTCCTCCTGCATGCGACCTGACATTCAACAGGAATTCGAGTTCTGGCGGAATCTGTTCGCCGCGTACCGCGCCTGGGATCGCTTCGATCATCTCCGGGCCCACGAGCACCTCAGCGCTCTCCCCAAGCCTTACGTGCGAGCCCTCGGCCTTCGTCTCGGACCGAACAAGGAGCTGCTCGGCCGGATTCGGCGGAAACTCCAACTGCTGGAAGCGGCGCGCAAACGAAAAGTGAACATGAGCGCGCCCAAGCTCCTGGAATTGAAGTTCTCTCCCGAGCTCCTGGCCGATCTGTTCGCCAACGCCGATCGGCGCGCCGAGGAAGGCCGGTACGATGACGCCGTCGCCCGCCTCTACCGGGCGACCGAATTCATCGCTCAACTGGCCCTGGCTCCTTACGGACTGGATACCTCCAATCTGCGCAAGAGCGAATTGCCCGATACGGTCTACCATCTGTTCCCCGAAGTGGGGCGAATGCAGCGCGTCATCAGCATTGGGTTGGACCGCAGCTACCGGCTCATCGAAGCGCTCAACGACGAGCGGGCGCGGCTCTATCTGAACAACAAGCGGTTGCGCCACTTGCTCAAAGCGCGGAACGATTCCATCAACGCTCACGGGACGACTCCGGTGACGCGAAGAAAGTTCGAGGAATTGCACCGGGAGGTGGTGGCCTTGGCCGATGCCTTCGTCCCCGAGCTCAACAAGCGCCGCCTGCGAGAGAAGGCCACCTTCCCCCGGATCGAGGCCATCTTCTAGCTCATTCGGGCCGCCATGTTCATCGTCATCAGTTACGACATCACCGATGACCGGCGTCGCACCAGGGTGTTCGAGGCGCTGAAAGATTACGGTACCTGGGTGCAGTACAGCGTGTTCGAGTGCGAGTTGACCGCCGACGACATCGCCCGTCTGCAAGCGATGCTCGCCGGGTTGATCAATCCGCGAGAGGACAGCATCCGCTACTACTACCTCTGTCGCGGCTGCCTCCGGCGCTGTGAGGTTCAAGGCGTCACCGCCCGCTAAGGTGGAGCGAGCTCACCGTGGCCATCGACGAAAATCGGGTGGACGCCCCGCCCGTGGGCGACGAGCCCACGGCCGGCGGGTGAATGACGATCCACCGGTGTTCAACGACTCCGCGCCTGTGGCCGGCGTTCCGGTGGGCTCCGATTCGATGATTCTCTGGGTCTGATGTGATGCGCGGTAAGCTCTTCCAACGTCTCTCCGATCCCAAGACGCTCTATCAGGCCTTTCGCCGTATCCGCCGCAAGCGCCTGCGCGCCGATATCGACGATCACACCGTTCAGGCTTTCGAGCGTCAGTTGAATCGGCATCTGCAGGAGTTGAGCGCGGTGTTGCGCGAGGGGCGCTATGTGCCCGAGCCGGCGCGGCGCGTTCACATCCCCAAGCCGGGGAAGCCGGGTCAGACGCGCATCATCGCTCTGTCCGGCCTGCGGGACAAGATCGTTCAAGAGGCGGTGCGCAGCATCATCGAGCCCCTGTTCAATCCCTTGTTTCTCGATTGCAGCTACGCCTATCGTCCCAACAAAGGTCCTCACAAAGCCATCGGTCGGGTGGAGCACTATCTGCGCAACGGCTATGAGTGGGCCACCGTCTGCGATATCGACGACTTCTTCGACTCCATCGATCATGCATTGCTCATGAAGCGGGTGCGCACCCGCATCTGGGAGCCGGAAGTGCTGCGATTGATCGAAATGTGGCTCAGGATGGGCGTCATTGACCGTGGCCGATGGGTGGACGTGGAGGCCGGCGTGCCCCAAGGGGCGATCATCTCGCCACTCCTTTCCAACATCTATCTCCATCCCTTCGACGAGCAGATGACCGGTGCCGGCTATCATCTGGTCCGCTACGGAGACGATTGCCTGGTGTTGAGTCGCGATCGTCAGACGGCGACCGAGGCTCTGCAGATGGCCACCAGCGTGCTCCAGAAATTGCATCTCCGCCTCAATCCCGAAGCTCGACCCATCGCCCACCGGAACGCCGGATTCGTTTTTCTCGGCTTCCTGTTCAAGGGCGAACGCAAGTCCATCGCTCCGGAGAAGCTCCAGGGGATGCAACGGCATTTGCGCCAGCGACTCCGCGAACTCGACCAGATGGAATTGCCCCGGGTGATCGATGAACTCAACGAGACGCTCGGCGGCTGGCGTCGCTACTACGGACGAGGCGTGGTGAGCGATCAATTCGCTTTCCTGGAGACGGTGCTCATCGATCAACTGGCGACGTTACTGGAGCGCCACTACGAGAGAGGACAGTTGTCGCGTCCCGATGAGGCGCGCCCGGCGTTGGAGCGGATCGAGTGGCTCACCACCGAAGATCTCAACGAGCAGGAGAAGCTGGTCGAACGCGTGATGGAGCGCTTCCGCCGGCGCCAGGCTCTGGCC
>RFHM01000273.1 GCA_003696865.1 Acidobacteriota bacterium
CCCGTGGACACCATATGGGTGGCGTTGTGGATCTCTGTGGGAATTACCCTGGTCGCGCTGTTCGCCTTCGGATACGTCAAAGGTCGGTTCACGGGGATCGATCCGCTGCGCGGCGGATTTCAAACGTTGATCACCGGCGGCGTGGCCGCGTTGGCCGCCTTCCTCATCGCTCGTCTGGTGGCCTGAAGCTGTTGTGGACAGCGGTGGAGCCGGCGATCTTCAGGGGAGCCGTTCATCCTCGCTCATGCTCGCCGCCGGTCGGGTGGCCACGGCGCGGGCATAGGCTCCCACGATATCGCTTCGCCGGAGCACGCCGAGCAACTTGCGCGGTTGGTGGCGATCGACGACGGGGAGATGCCCGAGTTCCAGGGGGCTGGCTCGCCGCAGAGCATCGGAGACGCTCTCATCGGGATAACAGACGATGACGTCGCGGGTGCAAATATCGGCCACCGTCTTGTCATACTGACCGCTGGCTGCCGCTCGCTCGACGTCCGTGATGGTGACGATGCCCGTCAGCCATCCCTCCTCATCCATGACCGGATAGCCGTGATGACCGCTTTGGTGTAACAGATTGGCCAACTCGGCCACCGGCATGGATGCGGGCACGGTGGGGAACTCCCGCGTCATGGCTTGCTCGACGGTGACTTCCATCAGCGGGTCGGTGAATTCCTCGACACCGATGGTGATGCCTCGCCGACGGAGCTTGAGCGTGTAAATGCTCTCCCGACAGAGGCGCTCGGAAATGAGCGTGCTCAGCCCTACCGAGGCCATGAGAGGAATGATGATTCGATAATCGGCCGTCATTTCGAACAAGATGATGACGGCAGTGACCGGCGCGCGCGCCGCTCCCCCGAACACCGCTCCCATCCCCACGATGGCGTAGGCGCCGGGACTGGCCGTCCAATTGGGGAATAGATAGTGAACCGCGTCGCCGAACACCCACCCGAGACAAGCGCCCATGAACAGTGAGGGGGAGAAGATCCCTCCCGAGCCCCCCGAGCCGATGGTCAAAGAGGTAGCCGCCAGTTTCAGCAGGATCAAGGCAGCGCATAGATTGAACGTCATCTGACTGGTCAACACCTGCTCGATGGTCCCATAACCCACGCCGAAGACCTCGGGGAACTGCACGCCGATGAGTCCGATGAACAGCCCGCCGATGGCCGGTTTGACGTAGGCGGGAAGAGGCCACGCCTCGAAGATGTCTTCGACGGCGTAGAGGGCGCGGATGAACAGGACGCTGATCAAAGCCGCGAGGATACCCAGCACGATATACAGAGGGAGTTCGGCGATGCTCCTCAACCCATAGGTGGGAACGCGGAATGCCGGAATATTTCCCAACGTCGCTCGGGAGAAGGCCGTCGCCACTACCGAGGAGAGGACGACGAAACCGAAGGCGCGAGCGCGAAAGTTGCGAAGGATGATCTCCAGCGCGAAGAACACGCCGGCAATGGGCGCATTGAAGGTGGCGGCGATCCCTCCCGCCGCCCCGCAGGCCACCAGTAATTTGATCCGCTCTTCGGGCAAGCGGAGAACCTGGCCCACCGTCGAGCCCAGGGACGAACCGATCTGAACAATAGGACCTTCGCGCCCCGCCGAGCCTCCGGAGCCAATGCAGATGGCCGAGGCCAACGACTTGATCACCGCCACGCGCCGACGAATGCGCCCGCCGGCGGCGGCTACCGCCAGAATGACTTCCGGGACGCCGTGACCCTTGGCCTCTTGAGCCCCGTAATAGATGAGAAGCCCAACCAGGAGTCCACCGAGAGCGGGAACGGGGACGACGTGGCCCGGCCCGAGGAAGTCGAGCCAGCGCTCCGCACTGGAGAACCCGATCTGGTGCGCGCTGCGAATCAACCAGCGGAAGATCACTGCGCCCATGCCCGAGCCGAATCCGACCAGAATGGCGAGCAACGTCGGCCCTACCGTTCGCGAGACATAGAATTGATGGAGGCTCCTCTGCCACACGCTTTCACCAGGGGGCGCGGATACCGCTGTTCGATCCAGTTCATGTTCGGTTAGCGCTCCGTGCTTGTCCACGTTCTCTTCGAGGAAACCTCATGCTAACAGCCAGATCGGGGCCCGTCAATCTCAGAAAAAAGCAGCCGGCCGTCCCGACGACCATCGGCGGGACGACGTCCATGATAACCCGCCGCAACGGGGGACCAAGCCACTCGAACCGAGGACGACCATTCCAAGCCGACCGCTTGACTCCGAGCCGGATGATGGTGACCGAGCGCATTCGGTTTTGAAAAAAATCGACAAAGCTGGCATCATTGAAAGGGGCGTGGATGCCGGAAGGAGAGAGCGCTTGCGCGAGAGGTGAGCCGATGGACCTTTTCCATCAGTTCCAGGACATTTACTTTGACATCGTGCAGTTGGCCGAGCTGATCACTCGCATTCCCGATACATGTCGGTGCGGCGATGCTGAGGCTCATCTGGATGGCCAGTGCGCCTGTGTCGAGGAAGAACAACAACCTCCTTCCCAGGCCAGGGGAGAAGAGTGTCTCCGCCTGTTGCGTCAGGTGGAAGAGCGCCTCCGTTGGATGGAAGACGATCTGGAGCACGTCCGGCTCAACCAGTCCATGATGCAACACGAGCCCGAGGTCATGCAGAAGATCGAGATGGTGTGGGGTGAGGTTCACTATCTCCACGCCTTGTTGAATCGCATCGAACAGAGCATCGAGGGCTTTCGTCTGACCTGTGACGATGAACAACTTCGGCGCCTTCAGGGGGCGGCCCGAGAGCTGAAACGATGTGCCGAGCAGTTGAATGCCGTCCTCTAGCCGAGCGTTTCTTTTTCATCCTCGCCATCGGCGCCCACGCCCGGGCCGTCAGTCAGCGGCGGGAGAGACGTCCGATTGACAGAGGAGTTGATGACCGCGCCGCCGTGGTGATGAACGATTGGAGTTCCGGGTCCGTTCATGCTAAACTTCCACTCCATTCGACGTTGCTATGGACTTCCAGTCGATGGGCAACTGTTCGTGAGACTGGGTAGATAAGGAGGACGAGAACGTGTCGGAACAACAGGCGCATTTCTATGAGACGGAGATCGAGTGGATCGGCGAGAAGAAAGGCGAACTGCGCGCGCCGGGCCTGCCCTCATTGACGGTCGCGACGCCGCCCGAATTCCGCGGACATGAGGGGATGTGGTCTCCCGAGCACTACTACGTCGCTTCTGTGAATGCCTGTATCATGACCACCTTCCTGGCCATCGCCGAATTCTCCAGGTTCCAATTCCTGGGGTTTCAATCGGTCGCCCGGGGGAAACTGGAGAAAGTGGAAGGTCAAGGGTACCAGATCACCGAAATCGTCGTCAGGCCGCGACTCATCGTGGCCGAGGAGAAAGATCGCGACCGGGGGCAGCGTCTATTGGAGAAAGCGGAGAAGAATTGTCTCATCTCGAACTCCATCAAGACCGTAGTCCGACTGGAGCCCGAGGTGAGCGTCGCCGAGAGTTTGTGAATACGCTCTTTGCCCAAGCATGGAGGAGATGATGTTCAATGATGCTATCATCCTCATCCTCTTTTTAGTGGGGTACCTGTTCTTGATGAAGGTCGTCCTTCCCAAACTGGGAGTGCCCACCTGACTGTCTTCATCGTGTCAGATCGAGGATCGATCTGAGAAACAGAAGATATCGCCCGTGGAGATGGAGACGACCCCGATGGATTACAAGACGCACCGCTGAATCCGGCGGTCGAGAATCCCGAAGACCCCATGCGCGTGAAGGGGATGAGGCGGATTCC
>RFHM01000274.1 GCA_003696865.1 Acidobacteriota bacterium
ACCCAATATTTCTTGCCCGAAAACCCAATATTTCTTGCCCGAAAACCCAATATTTCTTGCCCGAAAACCCAATATTTCCAATGCCGAAAATTGGCCTCTGAAGGGCCGGACAGGAGGGGGGAACAGGGCTAGAGAGGCGGATGATGGCGGCGGCACGAGAGCCTCGATGAGGCTGGCTGAGCATCTCGTTTCGTTGGGGAAGAGCCCCTGCGACCGACAGACCCGCGGCTCCTGACGCACCACCGTCTGAATTCCCATAAAAGTCGGCGCCAAACGGGATGGGCCTTATAGCACGCCGAAACATTGTCATCCCTCGTCGAGTGATTCCAGCGCCGCCGTCAGAGCACGAGCAATCTCACCCTTGGAGGCCTTTTGTTTGGTGAACCGCACCCGTACGGTGAAACGGGGCGTCGTGTAACGGAATTCGAAAGGTCGCGTTTTCGAAGAAAGTGAACGGGACGAGCGAGCCGCTTTCCTCATAGTTCGTACATCGTGGCCACGGTGCGTCAGCCGATCCAGTAGAGCCCGCATTCCCGTTTCCGTCTTTTGTTGCGCCAACACGATGAGGGCCTCGCGGGCGACGATGCCTCGCTGAGCGCACAAGCGCCGGACCGAGGGTGGGATTCGAGTGAGACCGAGCGTTTTGGTCACGTAGCTGCGACTCTTGGCCACCAGGTCGGCGATCTGCTGGTGAGTGAGATGGAACTTATCAACCAGCAAACGAAATGCCTCGGCCTCTTCAAACGGCGTGATATCCTCGCGCTGGAGATTCTCTACGAGTTGATGGTAGAGGCGATCTTGCTCATCCAGATGATCGAGGATGAGACAGGGCACATAGGCCAGGCCCGCTCGTTGAGCAGCCCGATAACGGCGCTCACCGGTGACGATGACGAAGCGGTCCAGCTCTTGATGGTAGGTCACCGTCAGTGGCTGAAGCACACCATGTTGCGCAATGGAGGCGGCCAACTCGCGGAGGGATTTCTCCGAGAACGTCTTTCGGGGTTGTGCTGGATCCGTTGTCAGTCGCTCGATGGGAATCAGTCGCGCTCCTTTCAGTCGCTCGGTGCCTTCAAGGCCCGACGTTGACAGATCAACGAAACTCTGGTGTTCTCTCTCCTCCACAGGGGCAGGCATGAAGGCGGCCTCTGCCAGGCGTTTGAACCTGTGGTGCTTATCCATAGACTCTCCTCATCCTCGGTTGCTGCCGGAGCGGGCGGCTCGTTGACGCCGATGAAAGGCCCGTTGGGTAATCTCGCGAGCCAGCTGCCGAAAGGTGTCCGCTTGAACGGAGCTGGGGTGATAACTGGTCAAGGGCCGCCGTACGCTCGCCGATTCGGGGTACTTCACGCTGTTCCGAATAATGGTCTGAAAAACATCGGCGCCATACCGCTCCAGAAGAACTTCCCTGTACGTTTGCTCCAGCTTGCGCCGCCCGTCATATTTGTTGATCACGTATCCCAAGAGCCGGAGTCGGGGATTGGCGCGACGGCGCACTCTCCGGATCATCTCCAGAACGTAGGTTGTGCCACGAGCGGCCCACTCTTGACACTCCACGGGAATGACCACGCCATCGGCGGCCACCAGCGCGCTCAGCGTCATCAATCCAGGGTGGGGCGGCGGATCGAGCAAGATGATGTCGTAGTGGTTGACCTCCCGAAGCTTGTCAGCGAGGTAATATTGAGCCTCTGGGTCACCGGCCAACTGGAACTCGATGCGGCTCAGGTCGAGATTCGCCGGCAAAATATCGATGTTAGGGAAGCCGGTGGACTGAATGGCGGCGCGCGTCGGTCGATCGGGGTCGATGAGAATGTCATAAAGGGTGGTGGGCAAGCTGTAGATGTCATTGAGGAACGCCGAGGAGAGGTTCCCTTGTTGGTCGAGGTCGACGACGAGCACTTTCCGTCCTCCCTCAGCAAACGCGCCGGCGAGATTGTGAACGATAGTGGTCTTTCCGACGCCGCCCTTGATCGTGGCAATGGCCAGCTTATAGCTCATAGGCCCTGCTGCCATCAGTGAATCCTGCAGACTCCAGTTTATACTCGTTGCATTGATTTGTAAACAAAAAACTGATGACGGGCGAAAACATCCTTTCCGTCCGAGGGAGCGAACGATTGTGCTCCGTCCGGCGCTTTTGCTAGTATCTGCGTTTCATGGGCGCCGTGGATGAGAGGTCATTGGTGAGGCGGCTGGTCGATCGCGTCCCAGCACAATCGGCGTCCCGGTGGGACGCGGCTATTCACGGATTCCTCGTGCTCTTCTGCCTGTTTGCCCCTCATTCGATTGCCCTCACTCAGGGAGCCTTCTATGCGGCGTTCGCGCTCTGGCTGATGAAGATCATGTGGCGACGCCAGTGGCCTCGGAGATCCTCCCGGCTGGATGTTCCAATTGGACTGTTTGTGGGATTGACCGTGCTCTCATCGGTTTTCTCTTACGAACCTGCCGTCAGCCTTGAGAAACTGGGGAGCGTGAGTCTGGTGCTCATCTTCTTCCTCGTCGTTCATCACGTGCGCTCGCTTGGTTGGGCGAAGTTGCTCGTCCTCATGATGGTCGCTTCATGCCTCATCAATGTCGGTTACGTGTTCTGGGAGAAGGCCCGCGGTCGTGGCCTGCAGATCGTCCAGCTCTCGCCGACGAGTCCGCTCGCCGAGGCGGGATTGAGGCCGGGAGATGTGATCCTCGAAGTCGATGGGCAGGTGGTGAATTCGCTCGCCGAATTGAGGCAACGGTCGGCGGGGAAACGCCACGTCAACCTCTTTGTGTACCGCCCGGAAATCTATTTCCGACGGACGCTGTCCGTTGGGTCGTGGAAGACGACCAGCGACCTGGGCGTGCGGGTTCGTCGATGGCATCGATTCCGCGCTGCCGGATTCTACGGATGGAATTACTTCACTTACGCGGAGGTCTTACAACTGCTGGCGGCGGTGGCGTTCGGCCTCCTGCTGGAGGTTCAGAGAAAGCGTTCATGGCTCTTCGTCCTGTTGGTCATCGTCGTGATGGCCATGGGAGAAGCCATCATCTTGACGGTCACCCGC
>RFHM01000275.1 GCA_003696865.1 Acidobacteriota bacterium
GGCGAACTCGATTCACAATGATATTATTCACAAACGCCCGCGAAAATCCGAACTCAGAAACAAAGTCTGTGTCGACTTTGGTCTGTTCAGTGGGAAATTCTACTTTTGCTTTTGCCAATCCCTCATCCCCCACTGTGATTCTCAATTCATAATTGGCTGGGGGTCCCTCAAAGTGTTGGACGCCGAAAATCAGCCTTCTACCAAAACCGTCATTCAAAAGAAGCGGATTACCTTCCTGATCTGTGAGGCCCTGCGGTTGAAAATAGATGTCCAGTGAGTCAGCATTCACAAAGGGCGGCGGGGATGTTTCTGGATTTCGAAGCGAGGCGGCAACACCTTCAACCTTGAAACCATCGAAAAAGAGTATCTCGTCATTGACCCTCTTACCCCACCAAAGATCTACATCAGCTTCTGAATCCCATTCTAGGGTGATCGCTATTGGAAGTGGACCTTGGTCGATAGGCTGATCCAGGGAATCTGGATCAAGTACATACCAATCGTGGATAACTCCAACTCCACCACCGCTAGCAAACTCAGTTTCCAAGTCCTCGCTGAATCCTCCAGGGTCGTCTGGCGAAACGGTGCCTCGAACAATAACTGTCTCTCCAGGAGGCGGAAAAGGAACCTCTTGTGCCGTCAACGGATCATCGTTCGGTTCAACTTCATCCACCATTGTGACATTATCCTGGGCGACAATGACAGGGGTAGTATTTTTAGTGACGCCAGCCAGGAAGCCACCGAAGACCAGAAATGTAGCACAGATTGAAACCGTAATTACACGAATTGTTCTCATAATCTCCTCCTTTTTCAAAGTTTGTTGTCAAAACTATCATTCCAAGATCATGAGCACCTATGGAAGAGACCTCATGATCTGCCGTTAAATCAATGGTGAGAAAACTCGCCAATCCATACGCAGGAGATTTCTTCCAATCCATCATAGGAGATCTCTTGTAAGATACCTCATTAAGCTAAACACCCCGGGCTGGCTGGAGCACCCTACCATAAACACCAACTCCCTGTCAACCATAGGCGCTCGTGGCGCAAGCTACCAGCTTGCGCTCCATTCCTCGAACACCCCTTTCCATCCTGGCCGTGTGACTCGCCATGCCATGGGCGGCTCCCTCCCCCTTCGCACCTCCTGACCGGGATCATGGCCCTTCGATCACCGTGATCCGCCGGTTCACCGGTACGTCCCTCATCGATTGTACCCGCCCGCTCGGCCAGCGGATCTCCAACCGATCGACCACCTCGGCCGGCCCCAAGCCAAAATGCACGATCGCGCTGGATCGAGAAGCGTGCGGTGATCCCGTGCCCACTTCGCGTATTTGCGACCTCCCACCGGCCACTAGGCGCAGGCGCGCTCCAATCCCATCGCGATTACTCGTGGTCCCCCTCAACTTCACCTCCAGCCAGTTATTCATCGTCGATGCCCGATGACCTTCCGGGCGGTAATACTCATTGCGATACAAAACGGCGCGTTGGCCGTAATTCACCAGGTAGAGATCCACATCCCCATCACCATCGTAATCGCCAATGATCGTCCCTCGACCGGAACCGGAGTCATCGACGCCAACCTCAGCGGCGATGTCCATGAACGTTCCATCTCCCCGATTGAAGAAGAGCAGGTTGGCTTGCTTCTCGTCTCCGGTCACCGGGCCAGATGCGACGTAAAGATCCATATCTCCATCATTATCGTAATCGAAGAACTCTGCGCCCCAACTGATGCGAGGGACATCTCCCGCCCGAGGAGCTCGGGTGCCGGTCTCTCTGGCCACATCGGTGAACGTCCCATCGCCGTTATTACGGTAAAGAACATTTCGTCCGATGCTGGTCACATAATAATCCAGATCGCCGTCATTGTCGTAATCGCCCACGGCAATGCCCATCGAGTATAACCGACCATCAATGCCCGCTGCCTGGCTCACGTCGGTGAAGATCCACCGTCCATCAGAACCCGGCCCATCATTGCGAAACAAGACGTTTGGAGGATATCCCCAGGGACCGAAATCATTCCCCACGAGTAGATCCAGATCGCCATCACCGTCATAATCGGTGAACGTCACTGCCAGAGCACACCCACTATCGGCGACGCCGAGTTCGGCGCCGACGTCGGTGAACGTTCCGTCGCCATTGTTGTGATATAGCCGGTTGGGCTGACAGGCGAAATTTAACCGATCTTCGCTCAGCGTGGACATGTCAATGTAATTCCCGACATAGAGATCGAGAAATCCATCGGCGTCATAATCGCCGAAAGCGGCAGACTGACTTCGCGACGCATCGGCGACGCCCGCCTGCTCGGTCACATCGCTGAACGTCCCATCACCATTGTTGCGAAACAGCACGTTGGGACCTTCATTGAGGACATACAGATCCTCGTCACCATCATTGTCATAATCGGCGCAGGCTACGCCGCGCGATATATGCCCGGCATCGGCGACGCCCGCCTGCTCGGTCACATCGCTGAACGTCCCATCGCCATTGTTGCGAAACAGCACGTTCGGCCCGCCGACGTCCACGACATAGATATCCAGATTCCCATCTCCATCATAATCGAGAAAAGCCGCGCCCCCTCCCGTCTCCATTGGCGTGCCCGGATGATGCTGGAACGCGACACCGGCCTGCTCGGTCACATCGCTGAATCGAGCCAATGATTCAGATTGAGAGTGGACCAGGCCACCGAGCAACAAGACGGCAAGCAGAGATGCAACCCACTCGCTTCGTATCATGCCTCTCCTTCGCGCTTGAAGAATGACCTTCCGGGCTGCTGTTATTGTAAACAAACTCACCCAAGAGAGCAAGCTTTCTCTTGAGGGGCCGACGGAGAAGACGATGAGGAGCAGGAACCCCGCCGCGCGTCGGCGGGGAACCCTCACGCTCTCGACTAGCAGAGGTTCGTCACATCTTCCGATATCCCTCCCCAATCCTCCATGGATCGGGGAGTTACCAATCTACCGGCTCTTCGGTCATCGCAACCAGCGAACGCCGGCCGCGCCCGTGCTGTCGATGATCGCCTCCGGACCGGCGATCATGGCTGGCGAGAGAGCGCCGACTTCCCGAGGTCCTTCCTCCAATAAATGCGCCGCCAAAGCCACGATCACCACCGCCGTCAAGCCATAGGGATCGCATCCTTCGGCGATGACGGCGCGGCGATCCTCGCCTCGGCGCGCCTCCACAAGCAACGTGAAGCGCGTGGCCGCCCGCGTTTCGGGCGAAGGACCGACCGGTCCCGCTTCAATGCGTCGAAAGATCCACTCTCTCAACGGCGCGATCATCGCCGCGCGCAACAGTGACAAACCGAGAGGGAGCAACAGCGCTCGACCGGAACTGAATGCCATCATGGGGATGACCGATCGCGTCTCAACGTGCTGAGGCACATGGATGACCTCCCCGCCCGGGAATGAGAGCGCGACCAGCTTCTGTCCGCCGGGCATATGGACCGATCGGCGTACCGCTCCCAGCCCGGCCCGAACGAGCCGCCCTTCTCGATAAAGATAGCCCTCGCCGGTCATCACCCGGAGCACCGATTTTTTCGTTCCTCGGCTCGCCCCGAATCCCGAGATCGCATACACGATGATCACCTCTTCGCACGGTTCTAACTCACGGCCGGCCACTTCCGCGGCGGCATCGGCCAGAGCATACTCGAAGGCTGCTCCCGGCGCCACGACGATCTCCCGACGCCTCGCCTGATCGCCATAGCGGTCGAAGACGAGCTTGATGAACGCTTGTTCGCCCGTGGTGTCCAGATAGTGGACGCCTTGACGGACGGCGGCGGCGACCACCGGTTCGCCCAGATCGGTGAACGGACCAACGCAATTGATGAGAACGCGCGTTCCCTCCAATGTGGGCGGCAGCGTCTCCGGGCGAGTGACGTCGGCGACCATAGTAGGAACCCGTTCACCGAGATCTTCCACCAGAGCCTCGAGCTTATCGGCATTTCGCCCGGCCAGTCGCACGGGTAATCGCCGCCGTCGCAGTTCTTCGACGACGAGCCGGCCCGTAAAACCGGTAGCTCCCAATACGGTGATCATGACGCCATCACCATCATACAACGGCATTGGGCATCGTCACCCGAGAATAAGTGGCGCAAAGTGCCATCTTGCGTCGCGCCGTCTTCACTCCTCGCGTTGGGCTCGCCGTCCATGAGCGATTCCCAATCGTGCGCCAGATGGAGACGGACGCGGCCCTCCCTTTCATGGTGCATCCCGTCACGGCCTCATCGGCACGGGCTCATTTCCGCCTGGCGGCCAGA
>RFHM01000276.1 GCA_003696865.1 Acidobacteriota bacterium
AGCCATAGATAACGTCAGCCGATAGTGAAGGATCCGTTACGTTACCCACTAAACTTCGCACAATGAGAGAGTCATGCACCTGCCACCTGTGAATCCTGAATGGTCACTTCAGTGACAGACTCTCTTCCAGCCAATAGTCAATGACCTCTTTCGGGAAACACCAGTGCCATCCAACTTTCGGACAGGGAATGTTCAGCCAGCTCGTACAGCGAAGAGCGGAGAATCCACAAGTATTCGGACATTTCATCAATGGTTATCATTTTCACCGGCTTTTGGATCGTCATCGACTTCCACTACCCCGACGAGCAACACTGGCTTTTGATCGTTGTGAAGATTTTACCATATCAAGACCTAGCAATTGTTGTCAAATCAATTGCTCACCCGCCGCTTCTCTGACTCACCGTCCAGCGGAAAACGGTCGTCACGCAGGACTCGATCAATATCCTTCGCCAGCCGGGATGAATGATCTTACCACCCCTCGTAACATTTGTTGAACATGATCCGCCGCTTCGCTCAGTAGCTTAACCCAGTCTGGAGTCGAGAGAGGATATCGTCGAGTCTCCTCAGGCGGAATATGTTCAACCGACTTCGCTCACACCCGGGAGCCTTGCTGCTATGGAGAGTCGTCCAAGAACGAATCGACGCGAACTATTGAATCGGCCGCCAAGGCCATCCGAACGCGTCATTGACTATATCAACGGCGAGGGCTTTCCGAAGCGCTCATTCGACGGACGATCTCGTCCCACTTGCCCTGCGCTTTGAGGATGAGTTCCACGGCGTCGCGCACGCCACCTCGACCGCCCGGACGTTCGGTCACCCAATGAGCCGCTTCCTTGACTTCCCGGACGGCATTGGCCACGGCAATGGCCAATCCCACCCGACGCATGACGGGAAGATCGGGCAAATCATCGCCGATATAAGCGACGTGCTCATCGGTGAGGCCTTCCCTCCGGAGGGCGTCTTCGTAAGCTCGAAGCTTGTCCTCGGCATTCTGATAGAGATGATGTACGTGCATCTCTTTGACGCGCCGGGCCAACACCCGCGACTGGCGAGTGGTGATGACGCCGGTGCGCAAGCCCGCCTGAGCGGCGAGCTTCACGCCCTGTCCGTCCTGGGAGAAGAAAAACTTGATGTCATCACCATCGGGGAGCAGGACGATCCGCCCATCGGTGAGGACACCGTCACAATCCATCAAGATGAGCCGAATGCGCCGCGCGCGCACTTGGACTTCGTCCATATCCTTCACCATATCGTTCCGCCTTCATTTTTCCACAAAAACGGGAATTTCATAGAGCTTCCAACTCGACCCCTGTTGTCGGAGGATATAAATGGCCCGAGCGCGGCGTTGTCCCTCGCTGGTGGTGGCCAGCGTTTTCACATCCAGGATCATACGATGAGCGTCCAGTGGCGCCCCCCGCAGAATCTCCGTCTTCCACCCCTCGAGAAAGGCGACGCCGACGGCGAATGATTTCAGATTCTGCATCTCGACCAACTCCTTCACCGCCGCCGGGCGCCCGGAGCCGATGGCGGCATCCAGTCGCGCGATGAACCCCCGCACCGGCTCGCCAGGCAGGGGGAGCTTTCCGGCCGCTCGTTCGGCGCCAATGAGCGCATCTCGCGCCGCCAGGAGAGCCACATCTTCGGCCAGAGCCAGCGCCGCCTGACGATAGTGAGCGATGGCGTCGGCCGGTCGATGACGCTTCATGGCCACGTCAGCGAGCGCCCAACGAGCGTGAGCGAAGACGGCCAGCGATGGGAGCGACTCCGCCAACGCGCGATGGGCCTCCCGCTCGGCTTCGTCCAATCGGTCCAACGCGGCCAGCGCTCGCGCCCAGAGGGCTCGCGCCGCGGCATTCTCCGGTTCGCCGGCCAGAACCTGACGAAACGCGGCTTCGGCTTGAGCGGCATCTCCCCGGATGAGGGCCAGGGTTCCTTCGCCCATGAGCTTGGCCACCGGCGGCTTTCGCGGATAGACGTCGTTCTCGTACTTGGCCTGGATATACAACTGATCGGGATCCACGCGCGCGCGCCGAGGCGGCGAGGACGTTTGAAATGCAGCCTGGGCATACCCTTGAGCTTCGATCTTCACCGTCTGGCGCAATCGCCGGCCGTCCTCGGTCTCGATCTCCACGTCGACATCTCCACCGCCATCGCCAAAGTTGGCCACAGTGACCGACCATTTCCCGTTCTCGTAGACAGGCTTCCCCACGGCGAAATCCGGCAGTACCACCCGGTCGAACCACCGCTCCAAGATGGGTTCCAGTTTTTTAGCCCCACCGGCGGCCAACACCGCCCGGCGGAAATCGGCCAGCGTCACCGTTCGACCGGCCTCTCCGGAGAAGAGCGCCTTGATGATGGACAAGAACCTCTCCTCCCCCAGACTCTTCTCGATGAGGCGCATGACCATGGGAACCTTGTTGTAAATGCTACGGAAGTATTGCCGATTGCGAAGAGATTGCCGCGCCAACGGGGCGTCATAGGCGCTCCCTCCTCTGACGATGGCCAGATACTCGGTACGGAAACGGGTCACCATGCGCTCGGCCACCGAAGGACCATACTGTCGGCGCATGTAGAGCAACGCCAGAAAACTGGGCAGCCCATCGAACAGGACGCCGTGGCCCGGACCGGTGATGCGATACCGCCCCCCCAACCAATTGCGCGCCAGATTGCTGGCCAGAAAATAGACCGTCTCTTCATCGAGAATCTCTCGGGCCAATGTTCGCTCGTCCACCACCAGGATGCCCGGAGCGCCGTAGAAGGGAACGCGCGCCGAAGCTACGATGCGGATGGGCGTGGGCGCTGGTTGACCGAAAAACCCGGTGTAGAAGTTGAGTATCCGCTCGGCTTCGCTCCGCAACTGATCGATGGTCTTGGCGTTGGCCAGCGCGTACCCTCGCGGTTGGTAGATCTCGACGGCTCCCCCTCCCTCTCCGACTCGCTCGAAGTCCCTGGCGATGAACATCGGCCGGGCGAATAGGCGCTGCCGATACGTCGTCCAGGTCATGTCATCGTGCCGTTCTTCGGAGACCAATTCTCCCGAAGAGATCACCTTCATCCCCGTCGGCGCCTCGATGCGCAGCGTGAACGGTGCCGTATCCACGTTGTAATCGATGAGGTAGGGCGTATGAATGACGGGGATCCAGAAACTCTCGGGCAGGAGCAGCCATTCATCGATGGTCAATGCGGCGCGCGCCGAGGCCTGCGGGACGGGAAACCCATAGTCCAGGACCACGGTCGTCGACCGCCCAGGCGCCAGCGGGCGGTCCAGCTCGAAGTTGACGCTCACCGTTTGATTCTCCTCGTTCGTCTTGGTCTCAAAGGGACGAGCGACGCCATCAATGGTGGCTCCCGTGATCTCCGCCGTCTGGCCGAGCTTGAACCGCATCGTGGCGACCGGGCGGGGTGAGGGATTGCTCACCGTGAGGGTTGCGCGCACCTGGACCTTATGCTCGTGGAGATCGAGGCGAGCCACAACGTCGATCTTTTCCGGCCGCAAGAGCAAATAGGCCGTCGCTGCCGGTTGTTGAGCGGCACTCCCTGTGGGCAGCAAGACGAGGATGATCAGCAACAAGCCGTTGACGCGTTTCATCTGTTCACCTCACTCCCCATTCCTGGATCACGGCGTGAAGGGCTTTGACCACGCTGAGCAATGGGGCCAATCGCTCCAGAGCAAGCGCATTGGGCCCATCGGAGAGGGCCCGCTCGGGATGATCGTGAACCTCCATGAACAAGCCATCGACGCCACAAGCGACGCCGGCTCGGGCCAGATCTTCGATGAACTCGGAGAGGCCTCCCGACCGCGATCCCTCGCCGCCCGGCAACTGCAAACTGTGCGTCACATCGAAGACCACCGGATATCCCCACCGGCGCATGATGGGAAATGAGCGCATATCGACGACCAGGTTATTGTAACCGAAGCTCGTTCCCCGCTCGGTGATCATCACCCGATGGTTGCCCGTCGAGGTCACTTTCTCCACCGCATGGTGCATATCCCAAGGGGCCATGAACTGTCCTTTCTTGAGATTCACGGCGCGGCCCGACCGACCGGCGGCCAGCAACAAATCCGTCTGTCGACAGAGGAACGCCGGGATCTGCACGACATCGACGACCTCGGCGGCCACCGGGACTTGCTGGGTTTCGTGGACGTCCGTTAGAATGGGAACGTCCAATTCGCGTTTCACCCGTTCCAGGATGCGCACGCCTCGGTGGAGACCGGGTCCGCGGAACGAGCGAAGCGATGAGCGATTGGCCTTATCGTAGGAGGCTTTGAAAATGAAGGGGACGGCCAATGACTCGGCGACGCGCTTGATCTGCTCGGCCATTCGCAGGCAATGCTCTTCGCTCTCGATGACGCACGGCCCGGCGATGAGAAACAGATCGCGCCCGCCAATCTCGACCTCTCCAACGCGAAAGGGGCTCTTTCGGCTCTGGGCTGTCATCGTGATACTGATTGAGTCTAGCGCCGGAACGTCGGTTTGGCAAGAACGCGCCGCGGTCGCCGCCACTCATCCAGAGATCGCCGCTCCACGGATATCCTCGTCGCAGGAGCATCCCGGGCAACGGCCGATGGTCACCCTGGAGAGCCCGCTCATCGAACTCACCGTGTTCGTCACCGACGAGCGGGGACGGCCGGTGACCGGATTGCGCCGAGACGATTTCGAGGTCCTGGAAGCGGGCGTTCCTCAACACATCTCCACGTTCGGCGTGGAGCGCTTCGATGCCCGTTTGGAACTGCCCCGTCCGACGGGCGAGGATCGCTCCGAACAGTTCGCTCCCGGAATCAGCAATCGCACCATCCTCGTCGTCGTCGACGATCTGCACATTGCTCCCCACAACATGGCGCGGGTGAAACGGGCGTTAATCGAGTTCATCGATGGCGATCTCCGCGACGGCGATGACGTCGTTTTCGTCACGCCCAGCGGCCGACTCGGTTTCCTCCAGCAGTTGACTCACGAGCGCGCCGTCATGCGGCTGGCCGTCGGGCGACTCATGGGCCAGAAGACGTCCTTCAGTTCCACATTCGACCGCTTGGCGCTCACTCCTCATCTGGCCGAGCGCCTTCTCCGTCGGGACCCCACGGCGCTGGAGGCGGTCGTCCGCGAACTGCGGGCCCAACAGCCGCTGTTGAGTCCCGATGCGGCGATGAATATGGCCATGATGTCCGCCCGGCAGCTCATCGGCCAGATCGAACAACGGGCGCTGGCCACGATCAATACGCTGGCCGGAGCCATCGCCACTCTGCGCCGGCGGCCGGGAAGCAAGTTGGCCATTTTCATCTCCGAAGGGTTCCTCCTGAGCACCGTGTCCACGCGCCTGCGCCGTCGCCTGCAATCGGTCATCGATGCCGCCACGCGAGCCAGCGTCGTCGTCTACACGGTGGATCCGCAAGGTCTCCACACCACCTCTTCCGACCCGGGAAGGAGCCCTCATGACGTCACGCCAGAGATGATCAACGTGCGGCTCTCTGATCGCCTCTCCGAGCAGTCGGCCCAGCAAGAAGCCCTGGCCACGATCGCGCATCAGACCGGAGGCGTGGCGTTCCTCAATCACAACGATCTTCAAGCCGGGCTTCGGTCGGTGCTGGCCGAGAACAACTTCTATTATTCCATCGGGTACCAACCGAGCCAGACCCGCTCCAAGCGCGCCAGGTTCCGATCCATTCAAGTGAAAGTCAAAGGCCATCCTCGGTGGAGAGTTCGTTTTCAGCAAGGATATCTCGCCACCAGGCGCACGAAACCCAAATCATCGACCGGCGCTCGTCCTCCCGAGGACCGGGTTCGAGAAGCGCTCGCCGCCATCATCCCGTACGAAGAGATCGGCGTGACGGCGCGCGCCAACTTCATCAACGTGCCCGGGAGCGGTTCGCTCATCATCGCCGCCATTCACCTGGATGGACGCACGTTGCGCTTCCGGCGAATCGACGGCACCTTCAGGGCGACGGTGAATCTCGCCGGCGCGTTCTATGATACCGAAGGGAGAGTGGTCCACTCCTTCTCCAAGAAGTTGGACCTGAACCTGCGACCGCGAACGTATCAGGATATCCTCCGACGCGGCGTGGAGTATATCGAACACGTTCGTCCGGGGCCTGGACTTTATCAGATGCGCGTCGCTATCGTCGAACCGTCCACGGGTCGATTGGGCAGTGCCAGCCAGTGGGTCGACGTTCCCGATCTGAACGAACGAACGCTCCAATTGAGCGATATCTTCTTCCTCGCCGAACCGTCGCCCGATCCATCGATCGGCTCCGATGGCCGGACGCCACAGCGCGCCGAGCCCATGCTCATCGCCCCCACTCAACGCGTGTTCGATCGCAATGGACGGTTCGATTTCGGATTCTACATCTACAATGCGCAGCGACCGACGGGGGGCACCCCGGATCTCGTCGTTCAGATTCAGGTCCTGCAAAACAACATGCCCGTAGTGACCAGTCCCCTGCGGGTGGTCCCTATTGGTGAAGGGACCGATGAACAACGCATTTTTTACGGGCGTCGCCTGTTGCTTCAAAGCCTGGTTCCGGGCAGATACGAACTCCGGGTCATCGTCATCGATCGACGTTCCCGGCAACGAGCCGTCAAACGCATTGATTTCAGCATCATTTGAGGTTACATTCACTGCCTTATGAAGGAACGCATCGGATTCATCGGCCTGGGAACGATGGGGCTCCCCATGGCCGAGCGCTTGTGGAAAGCCGGTTACGATCTGGTCCTCTATAATCGAACGCCTCAAAAGGTCGAATCGATGATGCGACGGGGAGCACTGCGGGTTCACTCTCCTCGAGAAGCGGCCGAAGCTTCGGCCATCACGATCACCATGGTCTCGGACGATCAAGCGCTCACCGACATCGTCATCGGCCAGAACGGCCTCTACATGGGCTTGGGGCGAGAGAAGATTCACATCGATATGAGCACCATCTCGCCGAAACTGGCCCGGAAACTGGAACGACTCTATCACAACAAGGAGGCGTCATTTCTCCACGCCCCGGTGCTGGGAAGCAAGCCTCAGGCGACGGAGGGCACGCTGCTCATTTTCGTCGGTGGCGATCGGGCAGCATTCGAACGATGCCGCCCTCTGTTTGATGTCCTCGGCGAGCGAATCTGGTACTTCTCCGACGTCACGCAGGCCACTCACCTGAAACTCACCTGCAATCAATTCATCGCCAGCATGATGACGGCGCTGGCCCAAGGATTGGTGTTCGCTCAGAAGGCCGGTCTCTCCGCCGAGACGATCATCGATGTGCTCGGCGCCTCGGCCCTCAACGCGCCAATGTATCGCAGCAAGACGCGAAAGATTCTCGAGCGGAGTTTCTCGGAGGCGAATTTCTTCGTCACTCACATGCTCAAGGATCTCGACCTGATGCTCGAAGCGGGCCGTCAACTCCACGCTCCCCTTCCCGGAGTGGCGGCCATCCGAGAACTGTTCGTCGCCGCCCAAGCCCAGGGATACGATCGCGAAGATTATTCGGCAGTGATCAAGGTGCTGGAACACCTGGCCGGAACTCAGGTACGGCGGGAGCAACCGGCCTCATGAGACTGGCCCGCGCGTTGGGCGTCTCTCTATAGAGCCAATAAAGATGACCAGACTCATCGTCGGCATCACGGGCAGCACTGGCGTGATCTACGGGATTCGGCTCCTGGAAGTGCTCCAGAGCGTGCCCGAGATCGAAACGCACCTCATCATCAGTCCCGCGGCCCGCCAAACGCTCGCTCTGGAGACCGAGTATGAGATCAAACAGGTCGAAGCGATGGCCCATTGCGTCTATCATCATCGGGACATCGCCGCCCCCATCTCATCCGGTTCGTTCAAGACCAGGGGCATGATCGTCATTCCCTGCTCGATGAAAACGCTGGCCGGCATCGCTCATTCATACAGCGACAATTTGCTCCTGCGAGCCGCCGACGTGACGCTCAAGGAACGACGACGACTGGTGCTCGTTCCCCGGGAGACGCCACTGCACCTCGGACATCTGCGCCTGATGGTTCAGGTGACGGAGATGGGCGGGATCATCCTCCCCCCCGTGCCGGCCTTCTATCATCACCCTCAAACGGTCGATGACATCATCAACCAAACGGTCAATCGCGCCCTCGACCTGCTGGACGTCCAGTTGCCCGCCGATCTCTTCCAACGATGGATGGGGCCGAAGGCGAGGTGAAAGGCTCCCTTTCGGCCTCCTTGAAAAGTCACCGCCGTGGGAGTCAAGAAAGGATCCGTCATGCTCCCGGCCATGGCGATGGGCGCGACCGGTGGCGCGCGCCCTCTCAGGGGCGATTCCCCCCAATGATGACGTCGGGGGAGCAGATGGCCCGGTGGTCTTACCGGAACATCGAGGCTATGGTATAATGCTCGCACTTCGAGAACGGCTATGAGTGAACCGACGCCGCAAACCTCCGACGCCCAGATGTTGTTCGGCTTCTGGTATCCTGCGCTCAGGAGCCATCGGGTTCGGGGCCGAAGATTGGTCCCCACCATGCTGTTGGGCATCCCTTTAGTCATCGGCCGGGACGCCGATGGGCGCCCGTTCGCCTTCAAAGATGCGTGTCCGCACCGGGGCATGCCGTTTTCTCAGGGAGAATTCGATGGCCGACTCCTGGAATGCTGCTATCACGGGTGGCAGTTCGATGTCCGAACCGGTCAATGCCGCCACATCCCTTCTTTGACGAACGATGCCCGACTGAAGCTGGATCGCCTGCGCGCCCTCACCTTTCCCTGCGACGAACAGGATGGCTACATCTGGGTGTACATGCCCGATCGCCCATCCGGCGACGCCGAGGTTCCTCCGGCACCTCGGCTTCCGGTGTTCGGTTCGCGCTATCGACTCGCCCATTTGTCGGCCGATCTTCCTTGCAACGTGGATCACGGCATCATCGGGTTGATGGATCCCGCTCACGGGCCCTTCGTCCACCAGGCGTGGTGGTGGCGGACCCGGCGAAGCATTCACGAGAAGGAAAAAGTCTTCGAACCCATCCCCAACGGTTTCCGCATTCGCGCTCACGCGCCATCGGCCAACAGCGCGCCTTATAAGCTCCTCCGAATCTACGGCCAGCCGGTGACCACGACGATCGAATTCGTCCTTCCTAATATGCGGTTCGAAAAAATTCAATGCGGTCCTTACTGGTTCTCCAGCCGAGCGACGGTGACTCCCATCACCGCCGATCGCTGTCGACTGGATTACTGCGCAGCGTGGAATATTTTTTATCGCCTGCCGTTCATGGCCTGGGCGCTCAAATTTTTTGGCCGCCTCTTCATCGAACAGGATCGGCGGACGATGGAAAAACAAGCTCGCGGTCTGAAGTATCACCCACGCATGCTCCTCATCGATGACGCCGACCGTCCGGCCAAATGGTACTTTCAATTGAAGAGGGCTTACCTGGAAGCCAAACGGACGAATCGACCGATGAAACATCCGCTCCCGGGTCCGGTGACGCTTCGCTGGCGCAGCTAACCGCGGTGGCGACGATGGCGAACGCGGTCATCGAGGATGGTTAAAAATCAAGGTTCTCATCCGATGGATGTCTTCTCCACCACTGCCCTTCACCAACACTGAATGGGCCGCTCGGCTTTGGAAGATGCCGCTTGGCGAACCCGGAGCGCTTTTCTGCACCGATACTCCTCACCCAACGGGTTTCAAAAAAAAGGTGTTCTTCGGCCGTCGGTTATGCTAGAATAGTGACGTCGGTTCTGTCTGTATTATTAGTCCACCCCTGAAAAGGGGTAGGCATTTCCGGGGCCATACACCGAGGCCCCGGACTGCCCGGCGAGAAGGGATGCGCTTCATTCGCCGCTCCTCACGTAAGGTCATTCTCCGGATCGACCGGCGTCGGGAAGAAGCCCAACGTCCACAAGAGATCCTGAAGGACTCTCGACCAGCGCGTGGCTCGTAAATCGCCGATGAATGAACCCTCGGCGCATGCCAAGCTCGTCAGCCTGCAGAATTGTGGCTCAATATTGACACAAAATGAAAAGCGCCGTTGTCGGCGCTCTCCGTAACTCGTTGATTTTATTGGTTGCGGGGGCGGGATTTGAACCCGCGACCTTTGGGTTATGAGCCCAACGAGCTTCCAGACTGCTCCACCC
>RFHM01000277.1 GCA_003696865.1 Acidobacteriota bacterium
ATCGCGCGGGCGTCGGAGGGAGGTCATGTCGGATGAGGGCGATGATCTCATCCCACTTGATGCACACGTTGCCCAGCCAGGTTCGCGCTTCCAGACCCCACTCATCCACTCGGATGCCGATGTGAGAATAGCGGTAGGCGTAAAGAAGCCCCAGACCCCCCGTGAAGAACAGCGGCAGGACAGCAGCGATGGTATCGGCGCCAGGAACGATCCAACAGAGAGCGATGGCGCCCCCCAGGCAGGAGACCGACATAACCAGGACAATGGCATACCGGAGCGGACTGGTTGGATACCGGAAGACGCGCTGAACAACATCGGCCGGGTGGCGGTGGACCTTTCTGACGGGCTCGGAAGCCTCACGGCGGAGCCGAGAGACTACAGGGTCTGTACCAATGTAACCGGCCACCAGTAAGAATCCCAGCCCCCAACACACCACGTATCCGTAAAACAGCAGGGGATGGAACTCTTCCGGCATGAATATCAGCAGCAGGACAGCACCCCCAGAAGAGCGGCTCCAGCGATCCTGGAGGATTGATCTTTGATCGATGAGAATATATCTCCCATGATCCCGGGACCTCCTTCTCATCGTGCGGGGCAAGCATTCCGTTGCCCTCATCATCGTAACGCGAAAAGCAGATCAAAAATGGCTCACGGGCGAGAAGGTTGACTCGGTGCTCGGCCATCACCCGTCCACTCGCTCCCGGTGCGCCTGAAGACCGGACAGTCGTTTGTAGCGAGAGCCCCTCTTGCCGTTGTTTTCGTTATACGCACCGGAACGATAGGCTTCGCCATTGCGGTCGCATCGCCCGTTCGACGGGAAACTCTCCGAGGACGACCATCTCTCGGCGGACGTCCCGAGCCCTTTCCCGATGCTCTCTGAGGCAACTACCATCGGCTGGTCTACCTTTCTCTGCGTCTAACAGCTCTCCCGGGAGTATCACAGCGGGGAAAACTTGTGTATAATAGGCCCATGAACACCAACCGACCGGGGGAGCATAACCATGGCCAAGAAACGATTTCGGCGACGCCGTCCCTATCCGGTATCGACGCGCTCCTTCTTCGAACATCAATACACCGAAGATCATCTCACGCTGGACCGCACCGAGCTCCTCAGTCTCGTCCATGGTGGTGAGGACTCTTATGTGGAGTTGAAGGTTCGACTCAATAACATCGAGAAGGTCGCCGCCGAAGTGGTCGCTCTGGCCAATTCCGGTGGGGGATTCATCATCTTTGGCGTGACCGATCGCCGACGCATTGAAGGCGTGGATGATCCTGAGCGCGTAGAAGAGGAGCTGGTCAATCTTTGCCAACATCTCGTCATTCCCCCTCTCTATCCCTACATCCACAAGATCAGCTTTGATAGTGGCAAACGGGTCGTCGCCTTGGAGATCAGAGGTCCCCATCGACCCTATTATACTCGTGACTATCGCTGCTACACCCGCGTCGGCTCGATGAAGCGGGAAGCGACCCAGGAAGAGATCGCCGACATGTACGATCCACGATCCTCGAGCGGGTTCGAGCTGATTCCGGTGATGGGGGCGACATTGGATGATATTGATGAGGCCGTGTTCTGGAGCTATATACGGGAGATTCACGGCGGTGATCTGAGCTGGTTCGAGGCCCACGACTATCCCATCGACGACGTGATGGTTCGTTGCTTACGCCTGGCCGTCCCCAAACCCGAAGAAAATGTGCCCACGCTGGCCGGGTTGCTGTTGTTCGGAAAAAACGATCGAGTGGCGCAACTCTTCCCCCGCAGTCAGATCGTGGCGACACGATTCGCCGGTACAGCCGTCGAAGATCCCATCGTTGAACAATGCGCACTGACCGGCAATCTCGCCACCGTGTATGAGAAGGCGATCGATTTCATCCAGCGATATACCGATCTACTGAACGCCGAGCGCCCTCCACGATCCTGGTCAGACATCCCCTCTCCGGTGACTCCCCGCGCGAGCTATCATCGCCCGGCGATTCTGGAGGCGCTCACTAATGCCCTACTCCATCGTGATTACAGTCTCCGCGACACGACCACGCGATTGTTGATTTTCGATGATCGCATCGAGATCATCAATCCCATGCGATCGAACGGTCTCTCCGTGGAGGTGTTTTGCTATGGTGTCGTCGAAGCGCCGTATCCGCGCATGAAGGCGATTTTCAAGAGCCCATACTACGGTTTGGAGACGGCCACTGGCGGCATTCCCATGATGTTGCGGAGTTCGCAAACCTTCTCCGGTCTGAAGCCGGAGTTACGGTTGGCCAACGATGAATTCAAGGTGAAGATCTACGGCGTACGATGAAGCGGATCGGTCTCTGGATCACCATTGGTTTGTTCGCCCTGAGTTTGGTCTATCTGTTCAAGCCGCGCTCGGAGAAACGCGCATCGACGCCAGCCGTTCCCTCACCTCCCCGGTCAGTCACCTTTCCTTCCCCTCGGAAGCCTCGTATCAACATCAACGCCGCCTCCGTTGAGCAACTGGCCTCATTGCCCGGAATCGGTTCGGTCATGGCTCGGCGCATCGTCGAGTACAGAAAGAGACATGGGCCATTTCAGCGTCCCGAGGATCTCCTCATCATTGAGGGTATTGGAGAAAAACGATTCCGTGCGCTGGTCGATTACATTTCCGTCGAGGCCTCTCAGCCGGTGGGAACGAGGAACCAATGACGCCGGTTCCTCCTCGCCCTCGGTGGATTGAGCACGACGCACCCATTAATCCCCTGTCACGGCTGGCTTCTCCGGAGAAGGGGCTTCGCTGACTTCCTCCTCCGGTTCAATCGTCTCGATGCGCAGGCGATATTCATAAGCGGCACGAACGAAACTCACGAACAAAGGATGGGGATCCAGTGGCTTCGATTTCAGTTCGGGGTGAAACTGGCATCCGAGAAACCAAGGGTGATCGGCCAATTCGACGATCTCCAGGAATCGCCCGTCGGGAGATTTGCCGGAGAAGATCATACCGTGCTGACTGAAAACAGGTTCATACTCCGGATTGAACTCGTAACGATGTCGATGCCGCTCGGAAATAAGGTCCGTTCCATATACCCGATGGGCCAGACTCCCCGGTTGCAACACGCAGTCATAGGCGCCCAGACGCATCGTCCCTCCCATCTCTTCAACGCCGATAAGATCGCGAAGCTTATAGAAGATGGGATGAGGCGTCGAGGGGTTGAACTCCGTGCTATCGGCGTCGGTCAATCCACACACATTTCGCGCGAATTCGATACAGGCGCATTGCATACCCAGGCAGATGCCGAAAAAGGGGATCTTGACGCGACGCGCGTAGCCGATGGCTTTGATCATTCCGGCGATGCCGCGCCGACCAAATCCCCCTGGCACCAGAATGGCATCCACATCTTGCAGTTTCTCTTCCCATTGCTCGTCGGTGACCAGGTGTTCGGATTCCACCCAACGAATGTTCACCTTCAAATTATTGGCCACGCCTCCATGGGTCAGGGCTTCGTTGAGGCTTTTGTAAGAATCTTCCAGTTGAACGTACTTGCCGACAATGCCGATGGTCACGCTATCGGAGGGATTCTTCAATCGCTCTACCAACCGCTGCCAGTCGCGGAGATCTCGTTTCTGGGTGTGCAATTGGAGTCGCTCCAGGATGAGATCGTCCAGTTCCTGTTTGGCGAATTCCAATGGGACTTCGTAAACGAACTCCACATCGCGAGCAGCCACGACGGCCTCTTCAGAAACGTTACAGAACAGGGCGATCTTGGATTTGATTTCCGGCGGCAACTGGCGATCAGTGCGACAGAGCAAGATATCCGGCTGAATGCCGATGGCTCGCAATTCCTTGACCGAATGCTGCGTGGGCTTGGTCTTCAATTCGCCAGCGCTGGGAATATAAGGCACCAACGTCAGATGGATGAACAGCGCATTGGACCGCCCCACCTCATTCCCCAGTTGTCGGATGGCTTCCAGGAACGGTTGTGATTCGATATCGCCGACCGTGCCGCCGATCTCCACGATGACGACATCCACGCCGGAAGAGACATTTCTGATCGCTTGCTTGATCTCATCGGTGATGTGGGGGATGACCTGGATGGTCTTGCCCAGATAGTCGCCCCGTCGCTCTTTCTCGATCACCGAGAGATAAATACGACCGGTGGTCCAGTTATTATCCTGACTCATGCGGGCTCGGGTGAACCGCTCATAGTGACCGAGATCCAGATCGGTCTCGGCGCCGTCATCGGTCACATAGACCTCTCCATGCTGGAAGGGTGACATGGTGCCGGGATCCACGTTGATGTAAGGATCGAATTTCAACAGTGTCACCCGGAGGCCTCGCGCTTCCAGGAGACAACCGATGGAGGCCGCAGCAATGCCCTTGCCCAGACTGGATACCACTCCGCCAGTGACGAAGATATACTTAGCCATGGTGTCGCCTCTCCTCATAGAGCGCGCGCACGCGCTGCAAGTCTTCGGGCGTGTCCACGCCAATGGATCGATGCTCTACGGGCACGACCCGAATGGGAATCCCGTGCTCCAGGGCACGGAGTTGTTCGAGTCTCTCCAGTTGTTCGAGCGGCGAGGGATCTAGCTGGCTCAACTGCAATAGACAGGTCCGGCGATAGACGTAGAGCCCTGTATGGCGGCGATAGAACCGGAGCCATTCGGGTTGCGCGCGCAAGACGACATCCAGTGATTGATCCCGCCGGATGTGGGGAATGGGAGATCGAGAGAAGTAGAGGGCAAAACCTCGACGGTCGCTGACCACCTTCACCACATGGGGATCGAGGACTTCGGCCAACTCCGTGATGGGCTCTGATGTCGTGCTGATCACGATGGACGGTTCGCATAATAATGGTGCCAGCGCCGCTTCGATGGTTTGAGGATCGATGAGCGGTTCATCACACTGCACGTTGACGATGATCTCGGCATCGAGCGTGGCAGCGACTTCCGCTATGCGATCGGTTCCGCTGGCATGACGCGGCGACGTGAGCCGGGCTTCCACGCCCCATTGAGTGACGGCATCGCCGATTCGCTCGTCATCGGTCGCCACAAGGATGCGATCGATGCCCCGCGCCTTCTGCACTCGTTCGAGCACATGAGCGATCATTGGTCGACCGGCAATATCGAGGAGGGCTTTTCCGGGTAACCGCTGAGACTGGAATCGCGCGGGAATGATAGCCACTACCCTCGCTCGCTTCACGCTTGAACAGGATAGCGGAAATCCGGGCCGGGGTCAAGACGGCGGCGCCCTCCCGCCCTCCTCATTGGCTGGATCTCTTTATCCGCGGTTACGCTGGACTAAAGGGCGCTGCCGACCGGACGGGAGCACCAGACCAGGCGACTTCTGGCCGGCCACCTGGTGGGACTAAGAGTGGTAGAGGCCATCTCCAGCGAGACCATACGGGCGGATGCGCAAAGAACGACCGCCAGCCCTGACAGAAGAAGCTGGTGTATCTTGCGCCGG
>RFHM01000278.1 GCA_003696865.1 Acidobacteriota bacterium
AATGTTGACTCCAGGATCAATCCGGCGACCGGGCGCCGGCAAGCCAGATCAACGGCCACGGCTCCACCCAGGCTGCGCCCGAAGAGGACGATCTGCTCGGGTTCGACGTTCTTCGTGGAGACGAGAAACTCATAAGCCGCGCGGGCATCGCGATAGAGCCCCGGTTCATCGGGACGTCCTTCGCTCCGCCCATAGCCCCGGTAATCGAAAATGAGCACGTTGACGTTCACCTCATCGAGCAACCTGACGAGGTTTTCCAGTCGGTGAGTGAGATTGCCGGCATTCCCATGACACCAGAGGAGCACGCGACGGGCATCCGGCCGACCGATCCACCAGCCATGGAGCGTCACCCCGTCCTCGGCGGTGAAGAAGCAGTCTTCCGTGGGAAGGCCGAATTCTTTCGGTTCCCAGAAGCCCTCCGGATACTTGACGGGAAAGTAGATCATGGAATTCTCCATGAGCCGAAAGACCACCAGGAACGCCAGCATAATCCCGGCGACGACGAGTCCCCACTGCATCCACTGGCTCATCATGCCATCAGGGAATGACCGAACCGACGACCAGGATGAAGACGCCCTTCATCGCCAGCGGGAACAGTTTCTCGTTCTCCGGCGCCGGCCTACTGAACGGGAACGATCTCGTCCTTTTTGTACGTGAACCGGGGGACGCCGTCCACTTTATGGATCTTGGTATCCACGACCTTCAACGTCCCATCGACTCGCTTCATCCAGAAGTCCAGATCGTAGGTCTTGCCCGTCTCCGTATCCTTGAAGTCGGTGCAGGCAAAGTAGGTCTCCCCTTTGATGATGCTCACATTGTCGTGCACTTTGACGAACTTCAGTTTCAAGTCCCGTCCGGTCTTCTCATCGTGAAAGGGGAAAATGCCCCCATTCTTCCCGGTGACCGTGGTGATGTGGTTGAGAATGCCTCGCCGAATCATCTCGGCGGTCACCACTCCCGATTTCTCTCCAGGATGTTCTTTGGCGCGACTCCCGGGATGTTCTTTTGCCTGGCTGCCGGGATGCTCCTGAGCGGGTTTCCCCGGATGCTCTTGAGCCGCCGCTACACCAAAACCGAAGGCGGTCAGGATGACACAGACGATGACTCGTGACGCGATTGTATTCATGCGTTCCTCCCCTCCTTACAAGAGTTCACTTGACTTCCGGTGAGTTCAAAGCATATCAACCCCGTCGCCGAGCGTCAACGAGGGCACGGCGTGCCCTTCGAAGAAACGCTTCCATGAGAGCGCCGACCACAACCGAGGAACGGGACGCTCATCACCACGCTGGGTAGGCGCTGATGCGGCGGGGAGACGAGTTTCCAGGGCCGTGTGTCATCGCCTGGAGGTCGGAAGGGGATATTGACCGGGCCGAACGGACTCGTCTACAATAGCCCTGCTCATCGAGCGTGAGTGGAATAACGAGATAAGGAGTCGCCCCATGATTGAGAAAATCGAAGAGCTATTGGGAGACGAAGCGGAGAATCTGCTCCAGCATCGATGCCGAACGATTCCCAAAGAATCGCTTCACCTGCCCGGTCCCGATTTCGTCGATCGCGTCTATACTGCCTCTGATCGACCGCCGGCCGTGTTGAGGAATCTCCAGCTCATGTTCAATACCGGGCGTCTGGCCGGGACGGGGTATCTCTCCATCCTGCCCGTCGACCAAGGCATCGAGCATTCGGCGGGAGCATCGTTCGCGCCCAATCCCCTCTATTTCGATCCGGAGAACATCGTCAAGTTGGCCATCGAAGGGGGCTGCAATGCCGTCGCCTCGACGTTGGGCGTATTGGGGGCCGTAGCCCGAAAATACGCTCACAAGATCCCTTTCATCGTGAAGATCAATCACAACGAACTGCTCACCTATCCCAATCGCTATGATCAAACGCTGTTTGCCAGCGTCGAGCAAGCCTTCCACATGGGCGCCGTGGGCGTGGGCGCGACGATCTATTTTGGATCGCCGGAATCGCGTCGCCAGATTGAGGAGATCAGCCAGGCGTTCGAGCGCGCGCACGAACTGGGGATGGTGTGTATCCTGTGGTGCTACTTGCGCAATTCGGCTTTCAAGACGCGGGAGGCCGACTATCATCTGGCCGCCGATCTCACCGGCCAGGCGAACCATCTCGGCGTGACCATCCAGGCCGATATCATCAAACAGAAGCAACCGGAGAATAACGGCGGCTTTCGAGCTCTTCGATTCGGCAAAACGCACGAGAAGGTTTACACGGAGCTCACGTCGGATCACCCCATCGATTTGACGCGTTATCAGGTGGTCAACTGCTATATGGGTCGCGCCGGATTGATCAATTCCGGCGGTCCCTCGGGCAAAGACGATTTCGCTCAAGCCGTGCGCACGGCGGTGATTAACAAACGCGCTGGCGGCATGGGGCTCATCTCCGGCCGGAAAGCCTTCCAACGCCCGATGGATGAAGGCGTCGCCCTCCTTCACGCCATTCAGGACGTCTATCTCTGCAAAGACGTCACCATCGCCTGAGCGAGCCGCTCGCCGAGCCACCATCTGGGGAAGCCGAGGGATGGTCCAGGTCCCTCACGACCACCCTCGACCTGATGAGGCCGCCTTGACATTGCCGAGTTGCGGAATAGGGTGGGCTCCCCCCGATCACAACTTATAGCCGAAGCGCCGCAGAATCTCATGCCGGGCCTTCGCCTCGTCAGGCCCTTCAACGCCTTTGGGCGAAGAACCATCCACGACGCCGAGGACGGCCCGTCCCTGATCAGTTTCGGCGACGATGACCTCCACGGGATTGGCCGTGGCACAATGAATGGTGCACACCTCCTGGCACTGTTTGATGGCGTTCAGGAAATTGATGGGATAGGCGTCCTTCAACAGGATGACGAACGTGTGACCGGCGGCGATGGCCTGGGCATTTCGGGTCGCCGTCTGCTGCAAGGCCTCGTCGTTGCCGGTCACCCGGATGAGACACGGTCCGGACGATTCGGTGAACGCGATGCCGAATTTCACCTGGGGCGAAATCCCGACCATGATCTCGTGGAGGTCTTCCACCGTCTTGATGAAGTGACTGTGTCCAATGATGATGTTGCACTCGGCGGGAATATCTACTTTGACCGATTTGAGTTCCATAAATCATCCCCTCTCCGGTGTGATGTCTCTTGTGAAAAGCAATCGCCGGGCGATTCACGATCACCACCCTCCGCCCTCCACGGCATTCTACCAAGCCCGAGATATGCATCCGTGGTGGCGAGCGTGAGCCCGAGAAGCGCGCTCCTCGATGGATGGACGACGCGCCCGCTGGCGACGGCTCGTCGACGAGAGGTCACTGCTCATGGCCATCGAAGGCCTCTTTATTGACCACATAGGGCATCTTCCTGGGATCGCCTCCATACCGTCCCTCGATCACATCGATCAGTCCCTGAACGCACCGTCCCGCCATGCCGACATGGGGATCGGTACTCAACCGCGTGGCGCGACCGGCGCTGGCGAAATGAGGATACTTGCGAAGTTTATGCTCTAACCGCGGATCGCGCAGCGGACTGTCCATCGGCAGGGGTTCCCTCTCGAAGACATCCAAAGCCGCTCCGGCGATCCAGTCTTCCAACAGCGCCCGCGCCAGGGCCTGCTCATCGACGACGGGACCACGAGACGTATTGATGAGATAGGCCGTCGGTTTCATCAGTTTCAGCTCTCGCTCGCCGATGAGATGGTAAGTGGGCGTCGGTCCATCGCCGGGCATGATGAGGGGAACGTGGAGGCTGACGAAGTCGGCCTCGGACAACGCCTGATCGAAGGCGACGTATTCGATGCGCTGCTTCCGCCCTGAGAGACCCTCCCGGTGGCGAACCCCGGCAACGCGTCGCAGGCGCTCGATGAAGTCCTCATCGGGATACGCATCGTAGCAGAGGATGTCCATGTCGAATCCCAGGCACTTTTTGGCCATCGCCTTGCCAATGCGACCGGTGCCGATGACGGCGACGGTGCGCCCGGTGACCTCATCGCCGAGAAAAGGAAGATAAGGATGCCACGTCTTCCACTTCCCTTCATCGACCAGCTTCTCTGCCGAATACAGCTTCCGGGCGACGGCTCCCATGATGAAGAAAGCGAACTCCGCCGTGGTCTCGGTCAGCACTTCGGCGGTGTTGGTGAACGGAATCTTGTATTTGTTAGCCGCTCGACGATCGATATTGTCGACGCCCACAGCGTATTGGGCGATGACCTTCAATGTCCCCGCGCCCGCCGCGATGACCTCCTCATCGATGGGATCGCGGAGCGTAGTGATCAGCGCGTCGATTCCGCTCTTGACTTTCTCGATGATGAGTTCTTTCGGCGGCGGCGTCGGTTCGGGATACACCTCCACCTCATAGCCGCGACGGCGCAGCAGGTCGATAGCCTCCTGGCCGATATCGCTGGTGGCAAACACACGCACCGGTTTCTTCGCTTCCATAGAACCGCCTCCTCAAAAAGTGTGAACCAGCCGTCGCCGTTGGGTCCGACAGGCTGGGCATCGAAGATCCCTTGTGGATCTCCATCGATCGCCTGGCGGCGCCCTCGCTCATCGGGCCGGGCGCGCCTCGGCCAGCGCCTTCGCCATGCGGCGGAGGGCCTTATCGATGTTCTCAATGGAATTGGCATAGGAGAATCGCAAATATCCCTCTCCATAGCTCCCGAAGGCCGTTCCCGAGAGGCACGCGACTCCCGCCTCCTCCAACAGATAGTCGGCCAGCGGCTTGCTCTTCCATCCCGTGCCCGTGATATTGGGAAAGACATAGAAGGCTCCTCGCGGCATGACGCAGGACATCCCGTCGATCTCGTTCAACCCATTCACGATGAAATCGCGTCGTCGCTGAAATTCGGCCACCATGTGTCGCACTTCGTCTCCTTCGTCCCGCAAAGCCGTGATGCCCGCCAACTGAGTGAACGTCGCCGTGCAGGAGTTACTGTTGGTTTGCAACCGGGCGATCTGCTGAGCCAATGCCTTGGGCATGATGCCATAGCCCAACCGCCATCCGGTCATGGCGTAGGTCTTGGAAAACCCATCCAGGATGATGGTCTGCTCCAGCATACCGGGCACTTGAGCAATGGAGAAATGCTCTCCCTCGTAGAGGATCCGACTGTAGATCTCATCGCTGAGGACGGGAATGCCATGGTGGGCCGCGGCTCGGCCGATCTCCATCACGGCGTCTCGAGGGATGACGCCTCCCGTCGGATTATGCGGCGTGTTCAGGATGATCAACTTGGTTCTATTGTTGATGCTCCTCACCAACCCATCGACGTCCAAGACGAATCCCTCTTCCTCAATCAAGCGAATGGGGACGGGCTTCCCGCCCAGGTAGTTGATCATCGATTCGTAGATGGGAAAGCCGGGATTCGGATAGATCACCTCGTCGCCAGGATCCACCAAGGCGAGCAGAGTGAAAAATATGATGGGCTTGGCGCCAGGCGTCACGACGACATTGTCCGGCTCGACGCGAATACCTCGTCGCCGGAGACAATCTTCGGCAATGGCCTGACGCAATTCGGGGAGCCCGGCCGACGGCCCATAGTGGTGGGCTCCTCGCTGGAGAGCTCGGATGCAGGCCTGGACGATGTAATCCGGGGTATTGAAATCCGGCTCTCCAATCTCCAGATGAATGACTTCCCTCCCTTGAGCTTCCAATGCTCGCGCTCGAACGAGGACCTCGAAGGCGGTTTCGGTTCCCAACCGGGGCATTCTCTCTGACAGTTTCATGAATCCCTCCCTCCTACCTCCCTGATCTGGCACCACCGACTTTGCTCAATCACGGAAGAGCGGCGACTCTCGGCTCCCTTGACGGCCGAATCCGCTCGCATCCATGGAACGATCCGGCCACGCTCCCCTCTTCGGGGAAGGGCCTTATCATATCGCATCTGGCTCTGCTCATCCACCCCAGATGGCTCGGGTCCTGCTCTTTCCCTCGCCAGTCCCATGTTGTAGGATATGATGGTTGAGCGCCATCATACCGAGGATCGGTTGAACGATGATGAAACGAGTATGGATCTCAGAGGTCGCCCGCCACGTGGGCGAAGACGTCACCATCAAAGGATGGTTGTACAACAAGCGATCCAGCGGGAAGATCATGTTCCCCCAGATCAGAGATGGAACGGGGATCATTCAAGGCGTGGTCGTCAAATCGGCCGTTCCGGAGTCGGTGTGGGAGGATTTCGATCGTCTCACGCAAGAGTCGGCGATCATCGTGCGAGGGAGAGTGCGCCAGGACGAGCGCGCGCCCGGCGGCTATGAACTCGATGTCACCGGACTGGAGGTCGTCCATCTGGCCGAACCCTATCCCATCACCAAGAAAGAACATGGCATCGAATTCCTGCTCGATCACCGCCACCTCTGGCTGCGATCGCGAAAGCAGCATGCCATCATGCTCGTGCGTCATGAGGTGATCCGGGCGGTTCGAGACTTCTTCGACGATCGCGGCTTCGTGCTTTGCGATACGCCGATTTTCACGCCCGCGGCCTGCGAAGGGACGACGACGCTCTTCGAGGTCGATTACTTTGGCGACGAGAAGGCCTATCTGACGCAATCGGGTCAACTCTACAACGAAGCGACGGCGGCCGCCTTCGGGCGCACCTACTGCTTCGGCCCGACGTTTCGAGCGGAAAGATCGAAGACGCGACGCCACCTCACGGAATTCTGGATGGTGGAGCCGGAGGTCGCCTATGCCACCCTTGACGATATCATGGAACTGGCCGAGGAGCTGATCATGGCCGTGGTCGAGCGCGTCCTGGAACGACGGCGGCCACAACTGGACGTGCTGGAACGGGACACATCCAAACTGGAGGCCATCCAACGACCGTTCCCTCGCCTCCATTATGACGAGGCCGTGGAGCGACTTCACCAGGGTGGCTTGGAGTTCCAGTGGGGCGACGATTTCGGCTCACCTCACGAGACGTATCTCTCCGAACAATTCGATCGACCGGTCATGGTGCACCGTTACCCGGCGGCGGTCAAGGCGTTTTACATGGAGCCAGATCCCGAGCGACCGGAACTGGCTCTCTGCGTCGATGTCCTGGCCCCCGAAGGATACGGCGAGATCATTGGAGGAGGACAGCGGATCGCCTCGTTGTCGTTGCTCAAGCAGCGCATCGAGGAACACCATCTCCCCGAGGAAGCGTTCGATTGGTATCTGGATCTCCGCCGTTACGGATCGGTCCCTCATGCCGGATTTGGCATGGGCATCGAGCGGTGCGTGGCCTGGTTGTGCGGTCTCGCCCACGTCCGGGAAGCCATCCCCTTCCCGCGCACGCTCTACCGGTTGAAACCGTGAGCGCCGGGCGAGAGAAACGTTGACCATCGATGTCTCAGCTTGCCGACAAGACGGTCTGTATCTTCGGCAACTCCCGTTGTTCAGTCGATGCCGAAGAATATCGACACGCCGAGCAACTCGGGCGTCTCCTCGGTCGTGCCGGAGCCATCGTCTGCACCGGTGGATACGACGGCGTCATGGAAGCGGCGAGTCGCGGAGCGCGCCGGGCGGGCGGCGTGGTCATCGGCGTGACCGTGGACATTTTCGAT
>RFHM01000279.1 GCA_003696865.1 Acidobacteriota bacterium
TCGAATGCCCTATTCGACCGGTGATCGACACCTGTGGGACGGGCGGCGATGGCAGTGGCAGTTTCAATATCTCGACGCTGGCCGCACTGGTCGTCGCCGCCTGCGGGCAACCGGTGGCCAAGCATGGAAATCGAGCGGCCTCCAGCCGCTGTGGGAGCGCCGACTTTCTCGAAGCCCTGGGAATTCGCGTCGATCTCGATCCCGTCGCGGCCCGGCGTTCGCTCGAAGAGACGGGCTTCGCTTTTCTGCTCGCGCCGCGGTATCATCCGGCGACCCGGCGGGTGGCCGCCATTCGCCGAGAGTTGAAAATCGAGACGGTGTTTAATATCCTTGGTCCTTTGACGAACCCGGCGGCGCCGGAGTTCCAGTTGGTGGGGGCATCGAGCTTGTCCAAGGCGCGAAAAATGGCCGAAGTGCTCCGGTTGTTGAACGTGCCGCGGGCCTTCGTCGTCTACAACGAACTCGGCTACGACGAGCTCACGCCCTGGGGTCGAAATTGGGTCATCGATGTGCATCATGGTGAGCGTCGAGAATTCATTCTCGATGCCAATGGCTCCGCCCAGAATGAAGACCCCGTGGCAGCGCTCCGCGGTGGTTCGCCCGAGGAGAACGCCCGCATCGGCTGGTCGGTACTACGAGGAGAACGAGGCCCACAAAGGGAGACGACGATCATGAATGCGGGCATGGCTCTCTGGGTGGCCGGTCGAGCCGAAGACTTGCAGCAGGGCATGGAACAGGCCGCCGAAGCCATCGATTCGGGTCGCGCCTTGGCTCTGGTCGAGACTTTGCGGAGGTTGTTCCCTTATGGTGGAACCCATTCTGGAAAAAATTTTCGCCGCTAAGCGACGCGCCGTCGAAGAGGCGAAGAAGGCGACGCCGCTCGCCGACCTCATGGCGCGCGCCCGAGCCATGGCGCCACCACGAGATTTCAAAGGCGCTCTCATGACCGGTGATCTGGCCGTCATCGCCGAAGTGAAGAAAGCCTCGCCCTCTCAAGGGCCTATGGCCGAACAGATGGATGTCGCCCAACAGGTTCGGCAGTATGAGGAGGGGGGCGCCGCGGCGATCTCCGTCTTGACGGAAGAATCATTCTTTGGCGGGCATCTGGAGGATCTGTCGAAAGTGAAGGAGGCCGTCTCGCTCCCGGTGCTGCGTAAGGATTTCATCTTCGATCCCTATCAAATCTGGGAATCGCGAGCTGCGGGCGCCGACGCTGTGCTGCTGATCGCTTCCATGCTCGATATGATCGCACTGCGGCAATTGATCCGACTCGCCCGGCAACTGCGGATGACGCCGCTGGTGGAAATTCATCGCCTGGCCGAACTGGGCAAGGCCATGGACGCCGGGGCGGATGTGGTCGGCGTCAATGCTCGCGACTTACATACATTCGTCGTCGATCTCGGCGTCCCGTTGTCGTTGGCGCCGGTGATTCCTCCGGGTATCATCAAAATCGCCGAGAGTGGCATCAAGACGCGAGCCGACGTCGATCGACTCCGACGAGCGGGATACCATGGCATCCTCGTTGGCGAGACGCTCGTGCGCGCCGAACGGCCGGCGGCCAGGTTGCGAGAGCTCATTGCGTGAGCGAGGAGTGAGCATTGTTTATGGAAAGAGTGCGCGTCAAAGTCTGTGGCATCACCAACCGGGAAGATGCTCGGCTCGCCGTGCGCCTGGGAGCGGATGCTCTCGGATTCATCTTCACCGAAAGTCCTCGGCGCATCGACGTGCCGACAGCCCGCCGCATCATCCGGCAACTCCCGCCCTTCGTGGTGACGGTGGGCGTATTCAAAGATCAGACGCTCAGCGAAGTCATCGAGACGATGAACTATGTGGGATTGAGCTATGCCCAACTCCATGGATCGGAATCCCCAGAGTATGCACGGCGGCTCGGTCGTCGCGCCATCAAGGTGTTCTCCATCAATGGGACGAAGACTCGGGAGGAGATCGAGAGGTACAATTTGAATACCATCATGCTGGATATGCCTAAAGGGAGCGTAGGGACGATCCTGGAATACGCCGATGTCGCTCGACAGTTCGTCGGTCCTTCACATCTCATCCTGGCGGGAGGACTGACGCCGGAGAACGTCGGCGAGGTCATCCTCCGGATTCGTCCCTTCGCTGTGGATGTGGCCAGCGGCGTGGAGAGCTATCCGGGAAAGAAGAGTGTGGCGAAGCTGGAACGATTCATTCGCGCGGTCAGGGAGGTTGAACATGCATTACGAGCAACCCGATGAACGAGGGCGCTTCGGACGGTTCGGCGGACAGTATGTACCGGAAACCGTCATGGAGGCGTTGTTGGAACTGGAACGTCACTTTCAATCCGCCTGGCGTGATGAAGCATTCCGACGACGCTTTCATCACCACCTCGAAGAGTTCGTGGGTCGGCCAACACCACTCTATTTCGCCGAACGCTTGACCGAAGCGCTCGGCGGCGCGCGCATCTATCTGAAGCGCGAAGATCTCTGCCATACGGGGGCCCATAAGATCAACAACTGTGTGGGACAGGTACTCTTGACCCTGCGCATGGGCAAACGGCGCATCGTGGCCGAGACGGGCGCCGGTCAGCACGGCGTGGCCACCGCCGCGGTGGCCGCTCGTTTTGGGCTGGAATGCATCGTTTACATGGGCGAGATCGACATGGAGCGGCAAGCGCCCAACGTCTTCCGCATGCAATTGCTCGGCGCCGAAGTCGTAGGAGTCGCCGAGGGCAGTCGAACGCTCAAAGAGGCGATCAACGCGGCCATTCGCGATTGGGTGACCAACGTGCGAACGACGCATTATCTGCTGGGCTCGGTCGTCGGCCCACATCCGTATCCCATGATGGTGAGGACCTTCCAAACGGTCATTGGCGAGGAAGTCAAACAGCAACTCCTGGAGCGGGAAGGGCGATTGCCCGATTATCTGGTGGCCTGTGTGGGGGGAGGATCGAATTCCATCGGATTGTTTCATCCCTTCCTGCACGAAGAGTCGGTCAAGATCATCGGCGTGGAAGCCGGTGGGCGAGGCACAGGATTGGGTGAGCACGCGGCGACGCTGAGCTTCGGGACGCCGGGCGTGCTACACGGCGCCCACTCTTTCCTTCTCCAAGATCGATTCGGCCAGATTGCCAATACACACTCGGTGTCGGCGGGATTGGACTATCCCGGCGTTGGTCCCGAACACAGCTTCTTGAAAGAGACGGGTCGCGTCACCTATGTGACCGTTTCCGATCGCGAGGCTCTGGAGGCCTTCGAGGAACTCTCCGAGCTGGAGGGAATCATCCCGGCGCTCGAACCGGCCCACGCGCTGGCTTTCTTGCGTCGGTTGATCCCGCACACGTCCAAAGAAGACATCGTCGTGGTCGGCCTCTCGGGACGTGGTGATAAAGACTTGCAACTGGCGCGCCAGGCTATGGAGGAATACCATCATGGGTGAGGTTGCAACTCGAATGACAGCACTGCAGCGGGCGGGCAAGAAGGCATTGGTTCCGTTCGTCACGGCGGGATTCCCCACCCGGGACGTGTTTCCGCGGCTTCTGGAAGAGGTCTTCCGGTTCGCCGACGTCGTTGAGATCGGCGTTCCCTTCTCCGATCCTCTGGCCGACGGCCCGGTGATTCAACACACCTCACAGGTCGCTCTGGAGCAGGGCGTCACACTCCCGTGGATTCTGGAGATGCTCGCCGATCGGCAGGTACGCGCCTCTCTTTCGGTCCCGGTGGTGTTGATGAGTTACCTCAATCCGTTGCTTCAGGTGTCTGATGGAGACGTCTTCGAACGAGCTCGACGGGCGGGCGTCGCCGGGGTGATCATTCCAGATCTCCCGGTCGAAGAGGGAGCGGTGTATGAGGCTGCCGCCCGAGATCAACAGATGGATCTCATCTACCTCGTTGCGCCCACCACCAGTCGCGAGCGCGCGCGACTGATCGCCGACCGATCGCAGGGATTCGTTTATTTGGTATCCATCACCGGCGTCACCGGCGCGCGTGATGCCTTTCCCGCCGAGACGTTCGAGTTTCTGCGACGCATGCGCGCTCTGACGAACAAGCCCCTATGCGTGGGCTTTGGCATCTCCCGGCCGGAACAGGTGAAACGACTCGCTCCTGAAGTCGATGGCGTCATCGTAGGATCGAGCCTGTTGCGGGCGATCATGGAGGCGCCATCCGACCCTATGGGAGCCGTTCGACGACTGCTTCTGCCACTCAGGCGAGCGCTGGATGAATCTTCTTCGCCATTGGCGATCAACTCTGAGTAATCGATGTGGAGGTATGTGAGCAATGATTGTCATCATGAAGAAAGGGGCTACGGAACAACAAATCAACGATGTGATCGCTCTTATCGAGTCTCTGGGATTCAAACCACATCTGTCGCGAGGGGAGGAAAAAGTGATCATTGGTGTGATCGGTGATGATCGTTATGGGGCGAAAGATCGGTTGATTGATTTGCCCGGCGTGGAGGGCGTGGTTCCTATTTTGAAGCCATATAAACTCGTCTCTCGCGATTTTCGCTCTGACGATACCATCATTCGTCTGGGAGACGTGACCATTGGAGGAGGAGGATTCGTGGTCATAGCGGGGCCGTGCTCGGTGGAATCGCGAGAACAGATCCTGGAGACGGCCCATTTCGTTCGAACGCAGGGAGCGCATATTCTCCGAGGTGGGGCCTTCAAGCCGCGAACCTCGCCGTATAGTTTCCAGGGATTGGAACTCGAAGGACTGAAATATCTGGCCGAGGCTCGCGAACAAACCGGACTCCCCGTCGTCACCGAAGTGCTCTCGCCGGAGACGGTGGAAATGGTCGCCGAGTACGCCGACATTTTGCAAATCGGCGCGCGAAACATGCAGAATTTCGCTCTGCTGAAGGCGATCAGTCGGACGAACAAACCCGTCCTCCTCAAACGCGGCATGAGCGCGACGATTGAAGAATTTCTGTTGGCCGCCGAATATCTGGTCGCTGGCGGCAATTCCCAGATTATTCTCTGCGAGCGCGGTATTCGAACGTTTGAGCGCTATACGCGCAATACGCTGGACATCAGCGCCGTGCCGGTCATCAA
>RFHM01000280.1 GCA_003696865.1 Acidobacteriota bacterium
AGGAACGGCTCCCGGATCGATGTGCGAGCTGGACGCCACGGCCTCCATGAGGAAATAGAGAAAAGCGGAGAGACCGATCCCGACAAAGGTCGTGATCACCCCGCTGCGAATATCGTTGAGCTGTCGCTTCCCGGGCGGGGGATCGGGCTTCTCACCAAACCATTGTTCGATGATCTGTGCCGTCGCGTCCGATAGATTCGTGTTGGAGACTCTTCCTCGACTCAGCGCTTCGGAGACGAGGCCCAGGTTGGTTCCGCAGAACTTGCAAAACCGACGATCGTCTGGCGACGCTTGTCCACAGTTGGGACAGTACATGACCAACACCCTCCTGTCAGGTTCGCGCCCGATTCCGGTCGGGTCGAGAGAGTATCGGCTCCTGGAGTTCGAAGGTCGTATGCTCGATGACGCTGGCTGGAGAATCCTGACCGATGGATGGCGAGGAGAAGCGATCCTGCGGATGAGTATCCAGTCGATAGAGCCGACGCAACGAGCGACGGAGTGAACCGACCGCTCCCCGGTTGGCCGGATGCAGTGAGGCGGCGGCCACTCGGCCAACGCCGTCCAAGAGCACCAGGAATCCGATGAGGACGAGAAACATGCTCTCGGTGAGGACGCCCAGGGCGACCATGAGCCCCAATCCCCAAAGAACCTTGCGGATGCCGCGGGCCAGTTCGGCCCGCGCCCTCACGACCTGCGGCGACTCGGCGAAGTCCGGCGTCGTCCCCGAGAGCGCTTCGCTCACCAGGCGGAGATTCGTCCCACATCGCTTACAAAAGTTCTGGCTCTCTCCGGCCCTCGTTCCGCACGTTGGACAGTACATGATCCTCCTCACCGCGATTCAAAGTTTCTCGTGACGGCGCGTACTCCGGCGACGGCAACCGGACGGTCGTATGTTCGGTTACGCTCGGCGGCGGTTCGCTCCCCTTGAGAGAACCGCCCGAGGGTGAGAGCTGGCCCGTCGCTGAAGGTGACGTCGATGATCGCTGTGGCCACTGCATCCAACTCCTCCAGAAGCTCGAATGACCCGAGCGCAGGAATGAGGCGAACACCAGATGGGAGAGGCCGGCAAAAAAGACGATGGCTCCGATGGCGGCGAATCCCAAGTTGCGACCGAAGAAGTAATAGAAGAAGACCATCAGGCCCAATCCCACCATCATCGTCCGCAAACCACGACGAATCTCGGCCAACCGCATCATGTCCTGCGACTCGTCTGGCGCCTGGATGCGGCCACTGAGCGCCTCTCTCACCACGACCAGATTGACTCCACATGAAGTACAATATCGCTGATTGTCATTGGCTCGTCGTCCACAACTCGGACAGTACATGGGTTTCCTCCTCGCTCCTCGATTTCTCATAAACTCTATCAGATCCCCTCTCGCGCAGCAAGCGCACCGTCGGGCCGCCGCGGGCCGGACGATGGGACGTCCGACCGCCACCGGGAGCGCCACCTTCGAGAGAGCCCGTCACCAGCGCCGGCGGGAGCGAGTCGAGGGCTTTGAATTTGACGGCTCCTTTGCTCCCCGCTACACTCTAGCCTCTGTAGAGAGATGCGCGATGGATGAGATGCCGCTATGAGATCATTGGTCGTCAGCTTGATGTTCTGCCTTTCTCTGAATTCGCTCATCGTGAGTGCCCGGCAGCAAGATCAATCCCACCCTCCGGCCGCCTCGACCGATGTGCTCCCTCCCATATACTACGACAGTCTCCTCAACGGGTTGCAAATTTTAATCGTCGAGCGACCCGGGGATGAGCGGGTGACCATCGGATTCATGATCAAGAGCGGTGCCGCCTTCGATCTGGTGAAGAAGGAAGGGACCGCCGACTTGACGGCTCGACTCATCATACACCGCGCGCGAACCATCAATGACAAACCGTTGGCCGAACAGTTCGAACAGCTCAAAGTCCGATGGGGGTATTCGGTCACCTGGGATGCCACTCGGTTCTGGTTTGACGTACCGCGCCAGAATCTCATCCACCTCTTCCCTCTTCTGGCTGAAATATTCTCCCGACCGGCCTTCTCCGAAGAAGCGCTCCAGGCCCTCAAACGCGAGCGTTCGGCCGAACTGCAGCGGCAACGTCCCTCGTCTGCCGAACTGGCTCGGCGCATCTTCTATCGAGAGGTCTTCGCCGGTCACCCGTATGCCCGGCCGGTGGAGGGAACGGCGACCTCTGTGGAGAACATCACTCTGGCCGACATTCGACGACACTTTCGCCGATTCTACCTGGCCAATAACGCCGTGCTCATCGTCATCGGGAATGTCTCCAGCGAAGCGGCCATGCCCATCATTCGCCCAACATTCGGCGCGCTGTTGAAAGGAAAACTCGTCCCGGCGACCTTCCGCGCGCCGGAGCGTCCGAAGGGCATTCACATCACGTTGGTCGATCGACCGAAGGAGCCGGAGGCCCATCTGTATATGGGGCATCTGGCCATGCCTCGAAGCAACGAGGACTTCATTCCCTTCCTTCTCCTCACGCACGCACTGGGAGGAACGCCTCAATCGCAACTGGCCCGGCTCACCGGCGTATTCGCTCCCGCACATGTGGAGCTCTCCAGTCAACTGGAAGCCTATCGCCTCTATGGCGTCTTCTCCATCCGGGCTCGCATGCCCAGCCAACAGGTCCCCGTCGTCGTCTCCACGCTCCTGAAGTTCATCGAGAACACGCGCACCAATCCCATCACCGAGTACGAGTTGATCGCCGCCAAGAATTATTTCCTCGAGCATTTCCCCGAGCGTCTCCGAACGCCTCGGGATATCATCGAACAATTGGAGGACATCGAGCTCTATCATCTGGGGCGCGATTACATTCATTCTTACTCCCGCCGCATCGAAGGTGTGACGCCCGAACAGATCAAGCGAGTCGCCGCCCGATATCTCTCCTCGACCGATCTGCACATCGTCGTAGTGGGCCGCGCCGCCGATATGGAAGCCGGCTTGAGGAGAATCGGGACTTTAGACATCGTTAAACCGACATCTCCCGGAGAGCAGCTCGCTCCTCAGCAGTGAGGGCAACGGCCCGGAGTGCCGATCACTCGATCTTCAGGCCCGGAGGACGACCCGGACGGGCGCACCATCGCCACCCTTGATCTTCAGAGGAAGACAGATCATCTCGTAATCGCCCGGCTCGACCTCTCGGAGATCGAGTCCCTCGATGATGATCACGCCATTGTCGAGCAAAACCCGATGCACGGCCAGGTTGGTCGAGGCATATCCATCTATGGACAGATAGTCGATTCCCACCACCTTGATGCCGCTCTCGACCAGATATTGGGCGGCGGCTTCCGTCAGGTGAACGTAATTCTGAACGAAGGTCTGCTCCTTCTCCCAAAGATAGGAATTACGCGTCTTGAAGAGGACGCGGACCACATCTCCCAAATCGTGTTCTCGCAGGCTATCGGCATCAATACCACCGGCGCTGGTGAATTCGATGACTCGGGTTCGCCCAATGAGCAGTTCGAGAGGGAGTTGGTCCACCGTCATTCCGCGTTCGTCGAAGTGATAGGGGGCGTCGATATGAGTTCCGGTATGAGAGCCAAACCCATAATAGGTGAGATTGTAGGGATCGCCATCCCGTAATCGCTTCTTCGGTTCCACAACCACTTCCGGATCGCCCGGATAGAGCGGCATCTCCGCAGCCAAGGGAACCGTCACATCATATATCTTCATAAGTCCTTCCCCTACCGTCCAGGATACGAAAAGGCGCGAATGTTAATCACCAGCTCATGGCTTGTCAAGCTCATCGACATAGGCTCTTCCGACCTTGGGAATCCCCTCTTCCTGCTTGACAAGGGTTCATCCAGGCTTCTATAGTGCTATACCCAATGGAAAAGATCAAGGGCGACGTAGTCAACTGGGCGCCGCGAGCATCTTCCTCGATTCCACCGCTTCGGGGAACGACGGTCCTCTGCGTACGGCGTGATGGTCACGTGGTCATGGGCGCCGATGGACAAGTGACCTTTCAGGAGACCGTGATGAAGGCGACGGCGCGCAAGGTTCGGCGACTGTATAATGGTCAGGTGCTCGCCGGATTTGCCGGGTCGACGGCTGATGCCTTCTCCTTGTTTGAGCGCTTCGACTCCAAGTTGGAAGAGTATCGTGGCAACCTGAGTCGCGCTGCCGTGGAACTGGCCAAAGCCTGGCGCACGGAGAAATACCTCCGTCATCTGGAAGCGCTCCTGCTCGTCGCCGACAGTAAATTATCGCTCGTCCTGTCGGGAACCGGCGATGTGATCGAACCCGACCACCCCGTCATCGCTATCGGGTCGGGCGGCCCTTATGCTACGGCAGCGGCGCGCGCCCTCTACGAACACACGCGGTTATCGGCTCGCCAGATTGTCGAGGAGGCGATGAGGATCACCAGCCAGATTTGCATTTATACGAACGATCAGTTTATCTTTGAAGAGTTATAGGTCGATACTATGGTCGTATATCTTTCCAGCGAGACGGAAGCCAAGCCCCAACTCGACGAACTGACTCCGCGTCAGATCGTGGAGGAATTAGACAAATACGTCATCGGTCAGGAAGCCGCCAAGAGGGCTGTGGCCATCGCTCTGCGCAATCGCATCCGTCGACAACGGCTGGCGCCGGAGATCGCCGAAGAAGTGCTCCCCAAGAATATCCTCATGATTGGTCCAACGGGCGTGGGCAAGACGGAAATCGCCCGTCGACTGGCTCGTCTCTCGAACTCTCCAATGATCAAGGTGGAGGCCTCCAAATATACGGAAGTCGGCTACGTGGGTCGGGATGTCGAATCGATGATTCGCGATCTGGTGGAGATCGCCGTGGAGATGATCCGGGCCGAGAAAATCGAAGAGGTTCAGGAGAAAGCCGAACACAACGTCGAGGAGCGCCTCCTCGATCTCCTCCTGCCCATGCCGCGACGTCGCCGCCGGACATCGCCTTCTGAGGACGTCGAATACGAAGAAGAAGAGTCCGATCTGTGGATGAGAGAAGAGACCGACGAACTGGATCAACTGCAACGCACGCGCGAGAAGCTGCGGCAGCAATTGCGCGAGGGGAAACTGGACAACCGCATTGTGGAAGTGGAAGTGCGAGAGAAGATCTTCCCTTCGTTCGAGATCATCACCAGTCAGGGCATCGAACAGATGGATGTGAATATTCAAGACCTGGTGCCCGGGCTGTTCGGATCGGCGCGAAAGAAGCGGCGCAAGATGCGCGTCGACGAAGCGCGCGAATACCTCCTCCAAGAGGAAGAACAGCGACTCGTCGACATGGATCAGGTGGCCCGCCTGGCCCTCGAACGCGTGGAGCAATCGGGCATCGTCTTCCTCGACGAAATCGATAAGATCGCCGGTCGAGAGTCGGGCCACGGCCCAGACGTCTCCCGCGAGGGCGTCCAACGCGATCTCCTGCCGCTCATCGAGGGCACGACGGTGACTACGCGATATGGCATGGTTCGTACCGATCACATTTTGTTCATCGCCGCTGGCGCCTTCCACGTTTCCAAACCTTCGGACATGATCCCGGAGCTTCAAGGGCGGTTCCCCATTCGCGTTGAGCTCGAACCCTTGACGGTGGACGATTTCAAGCGCATCCTGACCGAACCGAAGAACTCGCTCATCAAGCAATACAAAGCCCTCTTAGAGACGGAGGGGGTCACTCTGGAATTCACCGAGGATGCCATCGATGCCATCGCCGAGTTCGCCTTCGCCGTCAATGAACAGACGGAGAACATCGGCGCCCGCCGCCTTCACACGATCATGGAGAAGGTTCTGGAGGACATCGCTTTCGAAGCGCCGGATATCGAACCAAAAGTACAAACCATCGACGCGGCCTACGTCCGTCGAAAGCTCGTAGACATCGTCAAAGATCAAGATCTCAGCCGATACATTCTGTGACCAGCTCGGAACCCAAACTTCAGACCTCAGGCGGCGGACTGAGGATTGGAGGGAATGAGGGCGGTTGCCGTCTCTTCGGCTTTCTCGGGAGGCGGGTCAGCCGGTTCCTTCGTGGGTTCATCGTCGCGGGCTGGTGCTCGGTGGCCCTGCTCATAAGTTGCGGTAAGGTGGGCGAACCGCTGCCACCGGCGCCCAGATTGCCCCTCCGCACCAGGCATCTCAGCGCCACACAGCGGGGTCCGTTCATCATCCTCCAATGGCCGAAACCGAATGTCCAGACGCTGGAATCGCTCGGCTTCCGCCTCCGGCGCATCGATGTATATCGATGGGTGCAACCGGCCAGCGCCGCAGGTGAACTCACGGCCAAGGCGTTCGCCGATCGGGCCACCCTCATCGGCTCAGTGAGCGAGTCGGAGATGCGCGCGGTGAAAACGGGCGAAGAACTCGACTATCGCGATGGTCCCATCGGCCGGTTCGATCAGCGGTATGTCTATGCCATTCGATATGTGAGTACTCGAGGCCAGAGCGCGGCATTCTCCAATCTCGTTTCCTTGATCCCATGCGCTCGAGTGGCTGCCGCCCCGAAGAATCTCCAGGTGCAGGATGAGGCTCAGGACGTCGTCCGCCTCACCTGGGATCCTCCATCTCAAAATATCGACGGTTCCACGCCGCCAGCCATCCTGGGATATAACGTCTATCGGCGCACCACCGATGAGCGCATCTTTGGCTCGCCGCTGAACGGGACGACGCCCATCGCCGGCCAGCAGTTCAGAGATCGACAATTCCAGTATGGCACGGCGTACCGCTACGCTGTGCGCGCCGTCTCGCGATGTACCGGTCATCTGGTGGAGAGCGAGAGCGCCGAAGCGATCCACACTCCTCGGGATACCTTCCCACCGGCCGCGCCGGCGAACCTGACGGCAGGATCGGCCAATGGCGTGATCAGTCTCTTCTGGGCGGCCAATACCGAACCCGATCTGGCGGGCTATAACATCTATCGAGCCGATCGCGCCGATGCGCCCGAGGAGGAGTGGATCAAGCTCAACGCCACCGTTCACACTTTGAACACTTTCCGCGACGAGACCACCATTCGCGGCAAGACCTACTATTACAAGGTCAGAGCCGTCGATCGCGCGGGCAATCTCAGTCCCCCTTCGACTGTCGTGGCTCAGGAGGCTCAGTGATATGCGCATCTGCCGATTTTGCCGGGGTGAGCAACACGAACGGGCACGCTATGGAGTGATCGAAGGCGAGACGGTCTTTCCGCTTCGAGAGGATGAGCCGTTCGCCGCTCTCGACGTCGACCGCTCTCAGGGGATGCCCCTCTCCGAGGTTCGACTCTTGGCTCCCTGTCAGCCGTCCAAGATCATTGGGGTGGGACGAAACTATCGTGATCATGCTCTGGAGTTGGGGCATGACGTCCCCAGCGAACCGCTCATCTTCCTCAAACCTCCATCGGCCGTCATCGGCCCTCATGAAGCCATTCGGCTGCCGGCCCTCTCCGAGCGCGTCGATTATGAAGGGGAGTTGGTCGTCGTCATCGGTCGGCGCGCTCACCACATTGGGGAGGACGAATCGGCGCTCGACTACGTGCTCGGATACACCTGTGGCAACGACGTCACGGCACGCGACCTGCAAAGGCGGGACGTCCAGTTCACCCGGGCCAAAGGATTCGACACCTTTGCACCCCTTGGACCGGTCATCGTCACCGATCTCGATCCACACGACGTGACCATCGAAACGCGCGTCAATGGCCAGGTGAGACAACGGGCGCGTACCAGTCAGCTCGTGTTCTCCGTCGAGACGTTGCTCCGTTATATTTCTCAGGTTATGACCCTGCTGCCCGGCGATGTGATCTACACGGGCACCCCTGCCGGCGTCGGCCCGTTGAATCCGGGCGATATCGTCGACGTAGACATCGAGGGCATTGGGGTTTTGAGCAACCCCGTCATCTGATGGCTGCCTCAACGATGAGAACCGGGAGAGAAGATCGATCATCGAGGCCTGCTCAACGCGACGAGCGATCGCTTTGATGATATTTGACTCTTCCTCTCTGGATGACCTATCTTTTGTTGAGCAAGGAGCCGAACGATGAACGCCGCGCTGATCAGCCTGTTGGTGGGATTGGCGAGTCTGGGGATGAGGGGTGGTCCCATGTCGATCCAACAGGACGCCCACCAGACGTATCCGGTGGGTTCCGTCACCCTGGAAGACGTTCTTCGCTTCAATCCCGAATATCGAGAGCGCATCGAGAACTATACTCCCGATCTTCAGGCGATCGAATATTTGAGAAAGGTCTCCCGGGAGATCACCATCGAAGTCTTCTACGGTGGCTGGTGCAGCGACAGTCGCGAGTATGTCCCGCAGTTTGTGAAAGTCATGCAACAAGTCCGCAATCCTCACATCGTCGTCTCGTTCGTCGCCGTCGACGAAGAGAAAGAACAACCCGCCACCTTGATCAAGCAGCGACATATCGAATTGGTGCCCACGTTCATCGTGTATGCCGACGGGCATGAAATTGGTCGTATCGTGGAAACGCCCAATGGATCGGTGGAGGAGCATCTGGTGAACATTCTGAAATCCCGGCGATCTCCATCGGCCCGATCAACGACGAAGAACGCGGCGCGGCGAGCATCCCGGTAATCTCAATCGACGGAGAAGGAGGGAGCCATGATCACCGCTGGAGAGATCCGCGAAGGCATGACTCTGAAGATCAACGGTGATCTTTACCGCGTCATCGATGCCACTCTCCACGTGGGCGGGGGGAAGATGGGAACGACCGTGGTGGTTAAAATGCGTCACATGGCGACCGGCCATGTGCGCGAACAGCGATTCGCTCCCACCGAGAAAGTCGAGGATGTTCTCCTGGAGAAGCGAACGATGGAGTACCTGTATACCGATGGCGAGGCTTTTTATTTCATGAACCCGGAGACGTTCGAACAGGTGAGCCTGCCCAAAGAGGCCATCGGTCATCTGGACAAATTCCTTCAACCGAACATGCACATATCTCTGGAGTTTTATGGCGATCAACCGGTCAATGTGCTCTTCCCCGATGTCGTAGAATTGAAGGTCGTCTCTACTCCCGCCGGATTGCACGAACGAGACATCACCACCCCGAAGCCGGCGACGCTGGAGAATGGGATGGAGGTTCTCGTCCCCCAATTCATCAAAGAGGGAGATATTGTGCGCATCGACGTGGCCACCGGGAAGTATCTGGAGCGCGTGAAGGCCGAGGAGCGAAAGATCTGAGATCGGCTCGAGAAAGTGCGTTCCCGTTCGGGGCCGGTCCATATGCTCCTCACACCGGCGAGGGAAGCGCGACATCGCGATGTGACGAACTGCCCCGTCTGATGGTTTCCCTTTCTCCGACCGGGGCTCATTCGGTGCCCAGCTTGGCGATGAGCCCGTGATCCAGTGCCACGTTGAACATGCGCACGAGCAACCACATGGCCACGGCCAGGTAAACGAGATTCAATCCCATCGCCCATCCCAGATGCGACCAGGACATGACTCCCGAGCGAATGACCTCGCGCATCCCTTCGAAAACGTGCGTGCAGGGTATCGCATAGGCGATCATCTGCATTGGCTTGGGAAGCACACTGACCGGATAGAAGACGGCGGCGAACGGTTGAACGAGAAACGGCACGCCCCAGGCCAAAGCCTCGGCGCCCTGACCATATCGGATGATGATCGCCGTCGTCATCATCCCCAGAGCCAGACCGAGGACGAGCAGGTTGGCGACGAAGGGGACGAGATAAAAGCCCAGGGAGAAGAGATTGAATTGATAGAGAATCCAGGCCAGGATGACCAGGAAAACGAGCGTCACGCTCACACGGAGCAACCCGAACAGAAATGCTCCCATGATGTATTCGGCCAGACGAACGGGACCACAAAACACGTTGAGGAGATTTCGCGTCCACACATCTTCCAGGAAGGAGAGGGTGATCCCTTGTTGAGAACGATAGAGGATATCCCAGAAAATCATGGCGCCGATGAGGAAGGTGATGAGATGAGGCAATTCCCCCTGCCCGGCCCGTTGAATGAACCGCGTGACGTATCCCCAGACGAGCAATTCCATGGTGGGCCAAAACAGGATTTCCAGCATCCGCACCCAACTCCGCCGATAAATGAACACATAGCGCAAGACGAGTATCCACACCCGACGTAGACTCATACGTCATCTCCTCGGACGACCACTTCGCCGTGACGGGCGATATGAATGAACAGTTCCTCCAGATTTCGATGGCGAAATTGCCGGATCACTTGCTGAGGCGGCCCTTCGGCGATCAACCGACCGCGGTGAATGAACAATATCCGATCACACACCTCCTCGATGTCGCGCATATTGTGCGACGTATACAAGATGCTCAGACCTCGCTCCCGTTGAATGCGCCGCAGCAATTTTCGCACCTTATCGGCGATGTCCGGATCGAGGCTGGATGTGGGTTCATCGAGCAAGAGGAGCTCAGGATCGTTCAACAGCGCCTTACAGAGGTTCAGGCGCGTCTGTTCGCCACTGGAGAGATGCCCGGTGATGGCATTCCGTAGGTGACCGATTTCCAGCAACTCCAGCAGCATGTCCATCCGAGACCGGGCATCTGGCACGCCGTACAGTTTGGCGAAAATCCACAGGTTCTGCCAGACGCGCAGATTGGCGGGCAAGTTGACGTCCACCGAGGAGAAGTTCATACGGCTCAATACCTCGATGCGGTGGCGGTGCAGATCCCGTCCGAAGATCTCGATCCGCCCCGACGTCGGCCGGAGTACGCCCAGGATCATGTGGAGCGCCGTCGTCTTCCCCGCCCCATTGGCGCCGAGAAGCCCGACGACTTCGCCCCGCGACAGGCTGAAACTCAATCGATCCACGGCGACAAGATCTCCGAACACCTTGGTCAACTCATCCACTCGGAGAATGACATCATTCGACATAAGTGCCAAAGATAACCATCGGCCCCCCGAGCATCAAGTGTCGGGCAAGGCCACTTCCGGGCGGCGTCCGGAACTCTCCTCGCTGACCGCTCCTCGCCATGCGCGGAGGTCGGACCGATGGCGCGCGTCCTCCAAGGTATGATCTCGCTCACCTTCACGCCGCTGGCGGCCGTCAAGCTTTCTTGACACTCGTCTGAGGCATTCAGTAAAATAGTTCCGCCCGGTAAGAAGTTCATGGGTCCGTGGATGGAGAGGATGTTTCATTGGGAGGGGTAGCCCATGCATCAGTCGCCGCGCTCGATCCTTCATACTCGTGGCGACTTTCGAACGGATCCATTGTCTCGATCATTCATACGTGTGTGGTCCGAATGGCTGATTCTATTCGCATTCCGTCGTTGAAACGACGGCGTTGAGCATGTGAAAGCTCTCTGAGGAGAAACCGGCTATGAAAACATATCGAAGAACTCTCACCCCCGTTTTGCTTTTCATTCTCCTGACGACCAGTTTTGGCCTCGGGCAACCGAGCCGACCGGAAAAACAGCCGTTCAAGCTGGATCGACTGACGGAACTCGGCGGGATGGGTGGCCGAGCGCAACCGATGGAAGCGCGCCTGGGTCCCGTCCGATTCCTCCGCCGATTGACCCCCCGGATCAATGGGCTCACCGTCGAGCAGCGAACGACGTTGGATGAATTGAAGCAACTCAGTCCCGACATGCGCCTGGCGCTGGATGATCGTTCGGGTACGCCATTCTTCATGATGGGTCGCTGGAAGGAAATCCCTTTGACCACCTCCAGCCATTTCTCCCTGACCGCCAGCGCTGCGGCTCAACTCGCCCCTGGTTCGTCGGTCCACCTGGCTATCGCCGAACGCTTCCTCGACCGGTATAAAGAGTTGCTGAGGCTGGATGACCCCGTCCAGGAGTTGCGGCTGAAAAGGTATCGCGTGGACGAATTGGGATTGAAGCACCTCAGGTTCGAGCAAGTCTATCGGGGAGTCCCCGTATGGGCGAGCGAACTCATCGTCCATCTGGACGCCCACGATGCCGTCTATGCGCTCAATGGCCGTTTCGAACCAACTCCCCGGCAGATCACCAGCGTCGAGGCCGAGATCCCGGCCAATCGCGCCATTGACATTGCGGCGAGCGATCTCTCTTCCCGAACGCCCATTCTGTCGCTCCCTGCGCCCATAGCGCAGCAACTCCGATATCAAGGCCCGACGGCGAAGAAAGTGATCTTTCCTATGCGTCACACGGGCGAGCCACGACTGGCCTGGATGGTGAATGTTCGACCGAATCTCATCGAGAATTGGTACTACTTCATCGATGCCCGGTCGGGCGAACTCTTATTCAAGTATAATGCCACTCCCGCCCAAGGGAGGCCGGCGACCGGGCGAGGGACCGACTTGAATGGCCAGCAACGCCAGTTGAACGTCTATCAACTCAATGGGACGTTCTTCATGATCGATGTGACGCGTCCCATTTTCGATGCCCAACGCTCCCGACTCCCCGATGATCCCGTCGGCGCGTTGTGGACCATCGATGCTCGCGGTCACGATCTGGAGCGAGGCACGCAATTGTTCCAGGTGACCTCTCCCGATGGAACATTCACCGATCCCTCCTCCGTCTCCGCCCACGCCAACGTGGCCGCCGTCTTCGAATACTACTTCAATACGCACGGCCGCCGGGGCATCGACGATCAGGGGAGTACCATCATCTCGGTCATTCACGTGACGGATAACGATCAACCGATGGACAACGCATACTGGAATGGAGCGGCGATGGCCTACGGCGATGGAAACGTCGCCTTCAAACCGCTGGCCGGAGGTCTGGACGTTGCCGCTCACGAGATGACTCACGGGGTGACGCAGTATACGGCGAACCTCGTCTACCTCAGTCAGTCGGGCGCGTTGAACGAATCGATGTCCGATGTCTTCGCCGTGATGGTCGATCGCGACGATCTCAAAATCGGCGAAGATGTCGTCAAGCGCGATTTCTTCCCCACCGGGGCGATGCGCGATCTGGAGAATCCCCATCAGGGATTGCGACGGGGCGATCCCGGCTGGCAGCCGGCGCATATGAACGAATTCGTCAATCTCCCCGAAACGCCCGAAGGCGATAACGGTGGAGTCCACACCAACAGCGGCATCCCCAATCATGCCGCCGCGCTCATCATCAAAGCTATCGGGCGGGACAAGACCGAGCGGATCTACTATCGGGCGCTGACCACCTACCTCACCTCCAGAGCCCAGTTCGCCGACGCCCGCATCGCCATCGCTCAAGCGGCGCGCGACCTGTTCGGCGATCAGAGCGCTGAGTTGAATGCCGTCAATCAGGCGTTCGACGCCGTGGGCATTACCGATGAGGCGACGCCGCCACCGTCACCACCGCCCACAGCGACGGGGAGAGACTTCATCGCCTATGTGCGCCACGACTACACCATCGGGCTCATCACGCCGGATGGCTCGATGAACATCGCCACCGGATCGTCACAAGTCAGGCACGATCCCAGCGGCGCCGACATCGCCAAGCTCTCCGTTCCTCGTGACGGGAAAACCATCTGGTTCACCGCCATCGACGGGCAGGTCCATTTCATCGACATCTCCGATCTGAATAACATGATGGAATTCTTCATCAGAGGTGGTATCCGACAACAAGGCGATATCATGAACTTCACCGTCCATCCGGAGACGACGTTCTCGGCGGCCACCCAGTCTATCTCCGGAGCCCTGGCCATCACCATTGGGACGTTCGATCAGCCAGATCCCAACATGTACTTCGTCGATCTGCCTCCCACCCAGGTCATTCAAGTCCCCTTGCGCATTCCGACCACCGGACAGGGCGTCGACAGTAACACCATCGCTTTCACCGACGTCATCGACTGGTTCGCCGATGGTTCGACCATCATCTACGATGCCTTCAACGTCGTCCAACAAGCCAGTGGCGAGGCGATCACCTACTGGACGTTCAACCTCCTTCGGGTGGATGTCGGCGACAGCCTCCCCGCTCTCCCGCCACAACCGGAAGGCATCTCGGTGGGCAACCCTCAGTTCGGATCGGTGACCATCACGCTGGTCGCGTACAATGAAGTCGATGACCGAACCGGCGTGATCCGGCTCAAGGCCATCGATTATAATCAATCGCAGATCTTCACGCTCGTCGACCCCACGCAACAGGGCTTCGGGGCCTGGCGACCCACATTCTCTCCCGATGACCGGAAGATGGCCTTCGTGGACGTGAGGAACTTGAACGATGCTCCGCTGCTCGGGCAACTTCTCGTTGCCGATCTCACGAC
>RFHM01000036.1 GCA_003696865.1 Acidobacteriota bacterium
TACCTACGCCCGCTCCGGTCTCATCGTCAATGCCACGCCTCTGGAACCGACCTGGCGCGGACGGCTGGTGCTGGAAATCTCGAACTCCGCCGATTTGCCGGTGCGCATTTACGCCGAAGAGGGCATCGCCCAGGTCATCTTCATCGAGAGCGATGAAGTCTGCGAGATCGCCTACGAGGACCGTCAGGGCAAGTATCAAGACCAAAAGGGACTGGTCACGCCGAAAGTATGATCGGCGACTCGACGCGAGCGCGCGCCGGCGGTCGAAGCTCGCTCCGAGCCGAGGACGAAGGGAATCCGCCGTTCACGCCATCACGAGCAATGGGGGCTCCTTTTCGTCTGAGCTGCAACTCCAACACTCCACCATCCGCCGTTCCCGCTAGACCTTCAAGCCGGAGCGTGAGCCTGTCGATGCGATTGAGAGGATCGACTTCTCTGGGAAATTCGAAATACAGAAATCCTCGCCGCCGCTCGCCGGCACTCAGCGGCTCGCCGAGCGAGAGCCGGCGGCGTTCAAAATCGGCTTCCAACTGCTTCCGGAAATAGATGACGTAGTTCTTTATCCGATAATACTTGTAGAGCTTCTTCACCGCTTTTCGCGGCTTCAAGGGTCGAAATCGATGACCATCGGCATCCTCCAGAGTGAATCGGACTCTGCGAAGATCCACCGGCCGGGAACCACGGTTGACGATGTTCACTTCGACGATCAGCAACCGGGCCAATCGCAAATTGGCGTTGAACAATCGCAACAACTCGTCTTCGTCGAGAATGGCCGTAGCTTCGATGGTGAGATGCCGGACGGTGGTGTGAGCCGCGAGATTACCGGGCAACAGCGGAATGCGCGCCGGCGCGCGGAAAGGACGCCCACAGCCGATCGCCGTCAAGGTGACCAGGAGGATCATGAGCGAGAGAAAGCAGCGATTCCGCTCATCTCGAACCTCCTTCTCCCAGGACATCGCCCGGTCACGACTCCGACTGTCCATCACAGATCCATCCTCCACCCACGACCACGTCATCCTGATAGAACACCACGGCCTGCCCGGGCGTGATGGCGGGCTGCGGCTCGTCGAAGGTGACCCGCACCCGATCTTCTCCAATCGGCTCCACCGTGGCGCTCGCCGCCGGATGGCGATACCGCACCTTGGCGCTCACCCGCAACGAATCGGTCAATGCGGGAATGGAGATCCAGTTGGTCCGCTCGGCGCGAAGCACGCGACCATAGAGCTGCTGGCGGCTTCCCACAACCACTCGATTGCGCTGGCCATCGATGCGAATGACGTAGAGGGGACGACCGACGGCCAGATTCAATCCGCGACGCTGACCGATCGTGTATCGATGGATGCCTCGATGGTGACCGATCACCTCCCCGGTCGTGGTCACAATCTCACCTTCCGATGGCAACGACGGTAACGTCTCGCGTTCCGCCCGCCAGGCATCCGGTTCCGGCTCGACGCGCTTGCCCGTACGCCGATACTCCTCGACGAATTCCGCATAATGACCGTCGGGCACGAAACAAACCTCGCGACTCTCATCCTTCTCGGCCACCGGGATGTTCAACGTGGCGGCAATGCGCCGTACTTCTTGCTTAGTCAGATGTCCCAATGGGAAGAGCATCCGAGCGAGTTGATCCTGCTTCAACTCGAAGAGGAAATAGGACTGATCGCGATGAGCGTCGACGCCTCGCTTCAGGAGCCACCGTCCGGTCGCCTCATCCCACTCGATGCGGGCATAATGCCCCGTGGCCACGCGCTCGAAGCCCAGTCGGGCAGCGTACTCCAGAAGCGAACGGAATTTCACATGCGTATTACAGGCGACACAGGGGATGGGCGTGCGCCCTCTCAAATACTCCCGGACGTAGGGCAGGACGACGCGGCGCTCGAATTCCTCTTCCATGTTGAGCACATAGAATGGGAATCCCAGGTGCGCAGCCACTCTTCGGGCATCCATGACATCCTCGATCGAGCAGCAGCGGGCGGGCAGAAACTCCCCATTGGGCCCCACGTTGCGCCGCTCATTCCATAGCTTCAACATGAAGCCCACGACGTCGTGACCTTGCTGTTTGAGGAGCGCCGCCGCCGTCGAGCTATCGACGCCGCCGCTCATGGCCACTGCGACCTTCATCTCCGTCTTCGTTCTCCTGAAGATGTCGACTTTTCGCGCATCGATGGCGAACTCGCCGCTCGCCCGAGGGGACGAGAGATGATCGAACTCGACGTCAACCGTTCGCGACCACGGGAAACCGGGTTGGGGGAAGCCCAAACTCGCCCACCATCGGGAATCCCGGAACGCTCGCCCCATCGATCCCGCTTCGGCCTCTGGTCTTCGCCACTGACAATCTCTGCTCCCTCGATTGTCGCCCTCCACCTAAAAGTGATATTATAGCAACTTATGATCGAAACGGTAGCCGAGAAATACCGAATCGACACGGAACCATTTTACATTCCGGTCAATAACGAGGTCGAACTCTTCGCCGCCGCCTATCACGCTCGATTGCCGGTCATGCTCAAAGGCCCCACCGGCTGCGGGAAGACGCGATTCATCGAGCACATGGCCTGGCGACTCAACCGGCCGCTGATCACCGTCGCCTGTCATGAAGATTTGTCGGCCACCGATCTGGTGGGGCGCTTCCTGCTGGAAGGCGAAGAGACCGTCTGGCACGATGGTCCACTGACCACGGCGGTCAAAATCGGCGGCATCTGTTATCTGGACGAGGTGGTCGAGGCGCGCAAAGACACCATCGTGCTCATTCATCCGCTGACCGATGATCGCCGCATCCTGCCGGTGGAGAAGTTGGGCACGCTCATCAAAGCTCCGGATGAATTCATGCTCGTCGTCTCCTACAATCCCGGATATCAGAGCGTCCTCAAAGACCTCAAGCATTCCACCCGACAGCGATTCGTGAGCCTGGAATTCGATTATCCTTCGCCAGAGATCGAGACCCAGATTCTGATGCACGAGGGGGGAGTGGATGAGTCGTTGGCCCGCGATCTGGTCAAAATCGGCGAGAAGGTTCGTAACCTGAAAGGTCACGGTCTGGAGGAAGGCGTCTCCACCCGGTTGCTCGTCTATGCCGCTCAGTTGATGACCAACGGGATTTCGCCCATCGAAGCGTGCCGAGTGGCCATCACCAATACCATCACCGATGATCCGGAGATTCAACGGAGCATCCATGAGATCATCACGACGATCATTTGAAGCCCGTGAGCGCCACAGTCGATGTCCGGATATCGAATGCTCATCCGAGATGCGCGATGCTTGGCTACCGATCATCCATACGCTGTCCGCTGGATGGATAATGTGCGCGCGCCGATGAGTCGCCCGATCGGTGGGCGTGGCGTTCGCGGTCGAATATCGCGCCCCCTTGGTTGAAGGTCATGAGCGAGAAGATCGAAGACATTCTCACCCGGCATCTCAGAGGAATCCCCGCCTCCAGGATCGAAAGTCTCGCCGAGAAGCTGAACCGCGTCCCCGGCGAGCGCGCGCTGGTCATGCTGGATGTGGGCATCGGCCTGGCCGGATCGTCGCTCCGTGCGGCGCTGGAGTTTTTCCGCGTGGGACCGGACATCGCTCATCATCTGGACATCGATGAGTTGCGAGTATGGGGCAAGATCTGTCGTCGCCTGGTCACGGTGAATCCCGAAGTCGCCATGAGCTTCTTTCAATCGAGCGCTCGGGTCCTGGGAACGTTGCCCAAACGATTGCGTGGATTGGCCCTGACCGTTTGCGATCGTCAGGCGATGATTTCCACCAGCGTGGCTCTGGAATGCTTCCAGGCCGCGCCGCGACTCATCGAGCACCTGGTCGATGAGCACACCGCCGAACAGCTCTACGAAATCGCCTACGAGGTCAGTCGTCGCAGCGCGACGCAGAGCGCCGAACTCCTCGCCACGGCTCCGCGCACGCTCGCTTTCCTGCGCCAGGAACACCGCGGGCCGATTCGGCGGCCGGGGAGCGATACTCCTCTGACCTCGTCGCCAGAAGAGCGGCGCGCCCTCCTCCAAGAAGTGCTCCGGTTGACGGCGCTGTTTGCCCATCGCGCCGGTGGATTGGCCACGGAGTTCTTCTCGCAACTTCCACAGACTTTGCCGGAGACGGACCCCGGATTACAGAAAGAGCTTCTCGTGCACACGCGGACTTTCCTGGAGCGCAGTGGTGGTGTGGCCCTGCAATACTTCATCGTGGCCGCTCAGATCCTCGCCGAGATGGGACCGCGCACGCTTCGACGGTGGACGGCATTGACCGAGAAAATCTCGGCCCAGGGCAATGCCACAGTGTATAACTTCCTGAAAGCGACGCCCGAAGTCATCGCACGTCTCTCTGCGCTCGGCCAACGTCGCGCCGATGCCTTGGGCGATCAAGTGCTCACCCTGATCGAGGAAATCGGCCAACACAACATCTTTCTGGCCATCGAATGCTTCAAGTCGAGTCCCACCGCCCTCCGATTGGGTTCATTCGAGCAGTTCGCCCACTGGGCGCGCGCCGGACTCCGACTCCATCACCAGGACGCGCGTCGGGCCTATGCCTATTACACATTGGAGACGCAAACCAGTCAGCGACTGTTGAAAGAGTCGACGGGCGGCGTGATGTTGGATCACGTCATCCACACACTACGGCTGTACGTCGAGGGGTTGGCCGGTCGAGAACTCTCCGTTCAACCTCTCCCCGCCTTTCACCTGTCGCAATTGGCCGAACATCTGCGGCTCGGCGATGGACGCACGGTATATCTTCCCGCGGCCATCTCCGAGTACGATGATTTCTCGTCCAATTTCCGCCTGTATAAGGTTCTGGCGGCCTATGGTGCCGGCCACATCGAATTTGGTACTTATGAGCGGGGGACGACCGAACTCCAATCGGTTTTAGAGCGGGTGGAGGCTGACTTCGCCGATGTCGAGGCTTCTCCGCCATCCACGCTCCCAGAGGATATCAACTACCTCACCGTGCTCTCGCGGTTCCCCCATCGCGAATTCGCCACCCGGGTGTTCACGCTCGTCGAGAGTGGTCGCATCGAGCATCGCTTGCGTCATGCCTATCGCGGTCTGAACCGGGATCTCGACTTCTTTCGCGCCCGGTTACAGAAGCACGCACCGCCGCTCGACACATTGTCTCCCGATCGCGCCTTCATGCAATTGCTCGTGGACATGACCATCGGAGGTGGGGCGACGGATCAGGCGCGGGCGCTCTATCCCCATTTGGTGCAGCAACTGGAGGCTATATTGCATGAGCACATCGGCTCTCCCACGGCCACCGTCGCCGATAGCCTCATGGCCGCTCATCGCATATACCGTCTGGCCCTCAGCACTTCCGAACAACTCCGCGAGGCGCAATCGCCGAGCTCATCGGCCGATCAAGGCGAACGGCAAGGTGAACCAGAATCCATAGCCGATGCCTCATCGGCGCTCCAGGAACAAGACGCCGAGACCGTCGACCGCGAGGCCGGCGAGCGCCCATCCGATCATTTCGATCACTGGGTCAGAGTCGTCACCCGACGTCCGCCCTCCCACGCCGATCCTCATCAAACCTTCGCTCACCATGGTGCGGCCACCACCGAAGACCTCGATCCCCAGGACCACGTCTACTACTATGAAGAGTGGGATCGTGAGCTGGCCGACTTTCGTCCCCATTGGTGTCGCATCATCGAAAAATCAGCGAGGCGAGGTGGACGGCAATTCGTCGAATACGTTCGCTCTTTCTATGGACCTCTCATTTCATCGATCCGCTATCAATTCCAGTTGCTCCGTCCCGAAGCATTGAAGAAAATTCGCGGCGAGATCGACGGCGAAGATTTCGATTTGCAAGCCGTCATCGATTATGCCCTCGATCGACGGACGTCCGGTCGCGTATCAGAACGGTTGTACGTCCGACGCTTGCGCAAACGACGCGATGTGGCCGTCTCTTTCCTGCTGGACATGTCCAGTTCGACGGCGCGCACGGTGGGGCGAGGGCGACGCGGCACCAAAGGTCGTATGGCCAAACGTATTATCGACATCGAGAAAGAGGGCCTCGTCCTCATGAGCGAAGCCCTGGAGGCCGTTGGCGACCTTTACTCCATCCAAGGCTTCACCAGCGAAGGACGACATCGAGTGAAATTTTATATCGTGAAAGATTTCGACGAGCCGTATGGTCCCGCCGTGGAATCGCGCATCGGCGGCATCACCTATCAGAACAACACGCGCCTGGGAGCGGCCATTCGACACGCCGCCGCTCGATTGACGAACCAACCGGCACAAACGAAACTTCTCATCGTGTTGAGCGATGGTCGGCCTTACGATCAGGACTACGGTGATTCGCACTACGCGCGCGAAGATACCAAGATGGCGCTGCGACAAGCTCGCATGGAAGGCATCACGCCGTTTTGCATCACCATCGATCGAGAATCGGAACCTCATCTGCGCGACATGTATGGCGATGTCCGCTACACCATCATCGATGATATCTTCAGTCTTCCCGAACGTCTTCCCGGCATTTATCGTCGGCTCACCGAGTGAGTCCTCTGTAAACGGCTCCAGATAGGCGTTTCAGCGGGGCAGCTCGATGTCTTTGCTGCTCGAGCATCATTTATGTGTTCTCGTCGATCAGGGTGAAAAAAAAAACTTATTGACATTCACGGAGAAAAGTTTTATAAACTAACAAGATATTGTATGTGGAGTTCGATTGTACACAACTTAAAATCAACCACAGCATATTGTGGTTGATGATCTTTATTGAAGGAGAGGAAAGCGTATGGCAACCAAGAAAACATCCAGGAAGAAGGCAACCAGAAAACGAGCATCGAAGGTGACCTCGAAGAAGGCTGTCGCGGCCAAGAAGGCGACCAAGAAGAAGGCCGCCAAGAAGAAAGCCGCCAAGAAGACGGCCAAGAAGAAAGCCGCCAAGAAGACGGCCAAGAAGAAAGCCACAAAGAAGAAAGCCAAGAAGAAGGCGGCCAAGAAGAAGAAGTGAGTCCGCGTTCGGCAGCCTCCGGACGCCATATGGTCCGCGAGCGCTGAACAACCGGCTTGGTCCGCGATTGACCACCTGCGCTGATCCGTCGGCGCAGGAAATTCGAGACACCTCGATCAATCGAGTGGTTTTGCCAAGTGGTTTTGCCAAGGGATGGGTGGCCATCCCTTTTTTCTTTCATCGTTCGATGAAGCGCGCGCTCTCTTTGCTAAACGGGCTGACGATGAAGTACAATGAGCCCCGATCGAAAACATTCATTATCTCTGAGCAGACATGGGGAGGTTGCGAGTGAAGGTCTTCATCACCGGAGGCGCCGGATTCATCGGCTCGAACTTCATTCGCTATTGGATGCGCGCGCATCCCCAATGCGAGATCATCAATTTCGATAAACTCACCTACGCGGGCAATCCGGCCAATCTCGCCGATGTGGCCGGGCAACCCAATTACCGGTTCGTTCGGGGAGACATCAGCCGGCCCGAGGATGTCCTCTCGGCGTTGGATCCCGACGTTGACCTCATCATCAACTTCGCCGCTGAATCACACGTCGATCGCAGCATCGAGAATCCGGCGGCATTCATTCGCACCAACATCACCGGCGTTCAAGTGTTGCTGGATGCCGCGCGAGAGAGAGGCATCGATCGGTTCGTGCAGATTTCCACCGATGAGGTGATGGGGAGTCTGGGCCCCGAGGGGTATTTCACCGAAGAAAGTCCTCTGCAGCCCAATAGCCCCTATGCGGCTTCCAAAGCGGCTGCCGAGATGTTGGTCCGCGCCAGCCATCACACCTTCGGATTGGATACCATCATCATTCGATCCGGAAATTGTTACGGACCGTATCAATTCCCGGAGAAACTCATCCCTTTGATGATCACCAATGCCATGGATGATCAGCCACTGCCCATCTACGGCGATGGGTTGAACGTGCGCGATTGGATTTATGTGGAGGATTATTGTCGCGCCGTAGATGCCATCATCACTCGCGGTCGCTCCGGAGAAGTCTATTGCGTTGGCGCGCGATCGGAGAAGACCAATCTGGAAGTGGTCGAAACCCTCCTTCGTCTCCTCAATAAACCACGTTCGCTGATCCAGTTTGTCGAAGACCGCCCCGGACACGACCGCCGCTACGCCATTGATCCCTCCAAGGTGGAACGCGAATTCGGCTGGCGACCGCAAGAGACATTCGAGAGCGGTATGGCCAAAACCGTCCACTGGTATCAGACCCACCGTCCCTGGGTGGATGCCGTGCGCAGTGGCGCGTACCGGGAATACTATCAGCGCATGTATGGCCACCGAAAAATCCTCAAGCCCTCCCATTGATCATCGGCGAAAGATCCTCATCACGGGGGCGGGCGGTTTACTCGGTCGTCACGCCACTCGTTGGTTCGCCGAACGTTACGATGTCATCGCCGCTCACCGTGAAGACATGGACCTCACCGATGCCCTCACCGTTCGTCGATGGATCGCCGAACATCGACCCGACGTCATCATCAATTGCGCTGCCCTCTCCAACGTCGATATGTGCGAGCGCGAGCCGGCTCGCGCGTTCGCCGTCAATGCCGAAGGCGCTTATCATCTGGCTCTGGCGGCCAACGAGGTGGGTGCCGAACTCGTTCACCTCAGCACCGATTACGTGTTCGATGGGAAGAAACGAACACCGTACACCATCGACGATGAGCCTCGCCCGATCAACGTGTACGGTCGATCAAAACTGGAGGGAGAGAAGCTCGTCCGCCAGGCGCTCCCGCGCCACTACATCGTGCGCATCGCCCGACTCTTTGGGCGTGGAGGGCGGAACTTCGCCAGCGCTCTCCTGGATCTCGCCCGGCGCGAGGGTCGTCTGTTGGCCATCGTGGATGAAATCGGATCCCCGACCTACGTCATGGATCTGATTGAGCGCCTGGATGAGATCATCCGATGTGGACGTTATGGAACCTATCACGTGACCAACGAGGGCGCCTGCTCCTGGTACGAGTTCGCCCTGACCGCTCTGCAGCTGGCGGGATTGCGCGGAGTAGTCATCGAAAAAGTGAACAGCGCCGACCTCGATCGGCCGGCGCGACGACCGCCCTATACGGTGCTTCGTTGCTTGCTCTCCGAGCGATTAGGATGGACACCTCTACGTCCCTGGCCCCAAGCATACGCCGCATTCATTTCAGAGGGATGAACAGATCGAAAGACTTCCCCGCCGGCCTCCACATGGGGATCCTCTCTCTCCTCGTCGGAAGGTGAATGAGAGATGCGCCGCTCATTTTGCTTTGAGCGACTTCACGACTTTATCCCGAAACTCGTTGGCCTTGGTCCGAATAGTGGCCGTGTCGAGCGTCAACAGATGTCCATCGCGCATCACCACGCGCCCATTGACGATCACCGTCTTCACATCCGAAGCCCGGCTGGCGTAGACCAGTTGAGATTCCACATCGTATAAGGGGATTTGATGGGGCGCATCCAGGCCGACGATGATCACGTCGGCTCGTTTGCCCGGTTCCAAGCTGCCGATCTCTTTTTCCAGATGAAGCGCTCGCGCGCCGCCGATGGTGGCCATCTCCAACACCTGATGAGCGGTGAGCAGGCGAGGATCGCCGCTGGCCACTTTATGGAGCAAGGCCGTCGTCTTCATCGCTTCGAACATATCGAGCGTATTATTGCTGGCCGCCCCATCGGTCCCTAATCCCACGGCGACACCGGCGCGTATCATCTCGGGCACGGGGGCAATTCCCGAGGCTAATTTCATGTTGCTTTGCGGATTATGGATGACGCCCACATGATGACGGCCGAGGAGCGCGATCTCCTCATCGTTCACATGAACGACATGGGCGGCGATCAGCCGTGGACTGAGCAGCTCGAGTTCATCGAGATAGCGAACCGGACGCGCGCCGTATCGCTTGGTGATATCGTGAACTTCGGTCTTCGTCTCGGCGACGTGCATGACGATGGGAACGTTCAGTCGCCCGGCCAGCTCGTTCACGCGTCGGAGCGTCCCAGGAGAAGTGGTATATGGGGCGTGCGGTCCGATGGCCGGGATGATGAGCGGGTGATCTCGCCACCGAGCGACGAACCGTTCGGTATACCGGAGGGCGAGTTGAGGCGTGCGACTATCGGGACTGGGGAGATCCAGAATCGTTTCGGCCAGAATGGCGCGCAGACCCGCTCGGGCGACCGCCTTGGCCGCCGAGTCCTCATAGTAGTACATGTCTACGAACGTCGTCGTTCCGCCTCGAATCATCTCCCAGCACGCCAGCAGCGTGCCCCAGTAGACGAATTCCCGAGACACATTCTTGGCTTCCGCAGGAAAGATGTAGCGATTGAGCCACTCCTGGAGGGCGAGGTCATCGGCCATGCCTCGGAAAAGGGACATGGCCGCATGCGTGTGGCCGTTGATGAGCCCCGGCATGACGGCGGCGCCGCGCGCGTCGATGACGTGCGTCGCCGAAAACCGCGAAGCCAGTTCGCGTCGATCACCGACGGCCACGATGCGGTCGCCCCGGATGGCGA
>RFHM01000037.1 GCA_003696865.1 Acidobacteriota bacterium
GCCTCTAATCCGCCCCATCCTCTGCTCATCACCGCGAACACGCCCAGACGTTCCAGGGCCTGAAAAATTTCGGATAGTACCTTTTCAGGATGAGGAAGGCGCAAGCTTCCGAAGCCGATATAGATCACAGGGCGATGATCTTCGAGAAACCGTGCCAGCTCTGCCGGCGCAGTGAAAGCCGGCGTTTGGCAGAACCAGTAGCCGGTGATGTGGGCCCATTGGGGCCAGTCCGGAGGGCGGGGCACGACGTGGGCGCTGAAAGCGTAAAGGTGAGGCAGTACACCCCGACGGATGTAGGGGAAAGGTCCCCGCAAGCCGAGGGGCCGAAGTCCCAGGCGTTGGCGCAGGCCGTTGGAAGGCTTGCGCACCATCCACCAGGAAAAAAGCTGCGCCAGGATATATGTTGCCCGGTTGGTCCAGGGAGTGCGCAGCCAGGAGGGAAAGGGCCCAATGGGGGCGGGAAAGGCCGATGTAGGCGTGAGAGGCTGAAGATAGGCGGCAACGGCAGGAATTTTGCGAGCTTCAGCGATGTGAAAGGCGGGAAATCCGAGGCCGGAAAACACCAGGGTGTCGGCGTCCTCGCAACCTGCCACAAGCCGATCCATCACCTCATCCACGTGCTGGAGAAAAGCGCGCATGATCCCCTGGATCAGGTGGAAGGGACGATTGGCCTTGCGAACAAATGTGGCCCCCTCAGGCCCCTCGACTCTCTCACGGATTCCAATCCCGATGGAATGAAAATCCAGTCCCGCCGCCTCCACCATCGCCCGGAAGTCCGGGTGGGTGATCAGCCTCACGGCAAACCCGGCTTCCTTCAGGGCCTCACCCAAAGCCACATAGGGCTGCACGTCCCCACGGGTTCCCGCCGTGATGATCACAATCCGCGCCCAGGTCATACTGGAACTCCCCCATCTCCAAGAGACTTCGCCCTGCCAACGTGACGTGCAATCACCTAAGCCACCTGTGTCAGAGTTCACAGATCTATGGCCGAACCGGCAGCCCGCGCCCCAGCTCACCGTATGCCCGCCAACGCCTGCTTCTGTCGGGAGGTCGGCTTCAGCGGTTTCCCCGGATGCCGACGGGCACAGAGCCCTTCCATCCCCTCTCGCTCCAGGGCTTGCCTCCAGCGAGACACCGATAAGGGGGCCACGCCAACCAGATGAGCGACTTCCCACATCTCCGGCCTCCTTGCTGCAACCGGCCAGCGATCCGACGACGAACTCCCAATGCTTCTGCACTCGGTCTCATAGTGCCGGCTATGATACACTGTCCCCGTGAGAATGCGAAGATCAATAAAAGCTCGCGCAATCGGGCATCTTGAACGGAACCCGAAGGAACGCGAAAAAAAACTCAACGAATGGCCCGGTCAGCGAGTATATGTAAAGGGAAGCTTTCCCCGGGAGTTCAGGGCATGCGAGCGGAACCGGCAGAGATGATCCTGGCCATGGCTGGTCGCCAGCCCCAGGAAGAACCATCCAGTGTCACGGCGCACCTGATCGCGCAGGCGAAGGCGGGAGATACCCGCGCGTTCGAGAGGCTCATGATGCGATACGAACGTCATATTTATCGACTCGCTTTGCGGCTTCTCGGACACCAGGAAGATGCTCAAGATGCCACCCAGGAAGTCTTCCTGCGACTCTACAAACACCTGTCCCGGCTCGACGAGAAACGCGAATTGGTGCCCTGGCTCTATCGCGTGGCGGTGAACGTCTGTCACGATCTGGTCAGAAGAAGGCAGAGAAACACGATGGTTTCGTTGGGTGACGTTGATGTGGACGCGCTCACCGAGTCGATGAAAACCGAGTGGAGAGCGGAATTAGCCCAGCAACGTCGCATTCTCGCCGAAGGATTGAAAACGCTCTCTCAGAACGAACGAGCAGCGGTGGTGCTTCGCGATATCGAAGGTCTCTCGACCGAGGACGTCGCACGCATCCTCGGTTCATCGACATCGACGGTGCGGTCGCACCTCAGTCGCGCACGCGTCAAACTCAAGAGATTCGTCGATCGCGTTCGGGAGGGAAGAACATGAGTTGCCGGCGATGGGAACGGATGATGGCTCTGTACATCGGTGGCGAGCTGTCGCCCTGGCGGGAGCGTCGCGTGGAACGCCATCTCCGCTCGTGCTCGACCTGTCGCTCCTTCATCCGCGACCTGGAAGACATGCGAGGCGCCTTGCACAGCTTGCGCGGTGAACCGGTGGACCATCGCGTGCTCGAGGGCATCCGCCGGAGCGTGCTGGCGGAGATGGCCGCGCACCAGAGCGCCCAGACATCGGCGCATGGGCCGGGCATTCTCCGGAGATGGCCGTGGCCAGTCGGTCTGGCCGGCGTCGTGCTGGTGGTGGTTGCGGCCACTCTGGTGTTCTTCCAGTGGTCGAGAACAGAGGTAGAGGTATCGGAGTCGCCTCGGGTCCGGGATACCGGCGCCTCATCGGGTTCTCCGGCCCGTCTTGGCAAACCGTCAATGCCGACACTCTCCGCTCGTAAGGACTCGGCGCCGCCGCCGAATGCCCGGATCGCTCGCACTCGCCGAGCTTCTGAAAGCCCCCGGACCGGGCCTCCTCATGCGGGGCGTCCACCGCTGAAAATCCCAGACGACGAATCGACCACCGCCGAGCCGCCATCAGGCTCCGATCAATTGGTCGTCAAGCTGGTGACGGAGAACCCCGATATCGTCATCTACTGGCTTGTCGATCGGGAGGGAGAATGACTATGACGAAACGATATCATCGAGTAACGAGTCTCAGTCTGTTGCTCCTCATCGCCGCCCTGTCACCCGTTTCATCCCCGGCTCAGCGCGAGCAGAAGAAACCTCAACGCCCTGCGGCAGCGGCCAAGGTCCAGCAGAAAGAAGCACCGCCCATCACCCCGGGGCCCGATTGGCAGAGGAAGGTGTTCAAGGTCAAGTACGCCGATGTCGGGCAGTTGGTCAACGTCCTGAAGATCTTTGGTGGTCGTCTCGTCCCCAATCGGCAGTTGAAAGTGATCGCCGCCTTCGCGCCACCGGAGACCATCGCGGCCATTGCCGCCGCCATCAAGCAACTGGACGTCCCCCCCACTGTGGCCACCAATGTCGAAACGACCGCCTACCTGCTGGTGGCCTCCGAACGAGAACTCCCTCTCCAGGCTATTCCCACCGAGCTTCGGCCGGTGATCGATCAACTCAAGAAGATCTTCGCGTATCGGGGATTCAGCCTGCTGGACACGCTGGTGGTACGCACCCGTGATGGAACGCGAGGAAATGCATCGGGAGTCATACCCAGCCCATTGGCAGGCTTCAATACTTATTATTCTCTGAGTCTCCATCCCCGCATCACGTCGGACGAGAAAGGGCGCGTGATTCGGATTGACGATCTACAACTGAATGTTCGCCTTCCCACCATCTCGGATTCCACACAGAGGGAGGAGAAAGGGGCCCAAGGCTCCGCCGTCGAGTATCAGAATGCGGGCATCTTCACCAGCATCGATGTGCGCGAAGGTCAGAAGGTCGTGGTGGGAAAACCAACGCTCATCAGCACGTCCGATGGAACCAAGGGAGCCCTGATCATCGTGATCACGGCGAGAGTCGTCCAATGAGCTTGCCACGGAGCGGCATCGTGTTGCCAGTCATGCGCCATCTCCTTATGATGATGGCTGAGAGATCACAATCGAAGTGCCCGCAGCGATAGTCGCATCCGGCCATTCAGCAACCGAATGGTACGGGCGGGGCGAAGCAGGTCGTGGAGTTCTCCTCGTGGTGCTGGTTGAAGGGACTCAACTATTCTGTCCTGCCTTCCCTCCTGGTTCTCTCTTCGATCCGTTGTGTATCAATGCGCAGGCGAAGTGTGGTCCGGCGATTCTGAGCATAACACTCCGGTGTGGAGTCAAGACAAAGCGGCATGGAGTCCGCATATCCGATAGCAACGATTCGATACTCGGGGGGAGCCAAGCCGCATTTTTGAAACTCGTACAGCACTGAGGTGGCCCTCATTGCACTCAAGTTCCAATTGAACAGGTATCGGATGCGTGGATCTTCAGAAACAATCTGTTGACTATCTGTATGGCCTTCGATGATAACTTCAATAACCTCCCGCTTATCCCTTGGGAGATTATCCAAGGCGGTTTTTAAAATCTGGCAAGCTTGCGCTAAGATCGCGCCTTGCTCAGGTGAGATCGCGTCTTCATCCTTAGAGAAGTGAATGTACAAGTCAATGCACGTATCGTCCCCACAACGCCGAACTTTTCCTCCCAGTCCGGTATTCTTGAGCAATTGTTCTAGCGATTCGCCAATCTTATTCGCTTCAACCTGAGCTTCCCTCACATCGCCGGCAATTTTTTCATACCGTCCCATACTCTCCTGGTACGCCCAGGAGAACATGATGAGTCCGGCGAAAGTCGCAATAAGAAGAGCCGAAAACAGATCGACGAAAGCTGGCCATGGATTTGTTCTCGCCCGCATATGACGTGCGCTCCTTCATAGGTGATGAACGTTAATCGACCTCGTTAGAAGAGTCCAAAGCGCTTTTTCTTTTGTCGTATTTCATTGATACCTTCC
>RFHM01000281.1 GCA_003696865.1 Acidobacteriota bacterium
CCCATCATTCCTCGCATCCCCTTTCCCACTCCCGAGTCGCTCACCGCAGAGTTCCATCGTGCACGTGGCTCGACCACGACCTGTGACTACCACGTCTCTTTCTCCCCCCAGAAAATTGCCACAGATTCCACAGGTGGGCCAGATCCTTTATCTTCTCTGTGATCATCGGTGAAATCTGTGGCGTGATGTTCATCCCCGCGATGTGGCTCAGGCGCGCCATGGACGACTCCTTCTCCATTGAAGGCTCCGACCTCAGCCAACTGATGGGAGACGCCCGTGCGTCGATATCCCGATGATGTATCGATCGACGCTCCCATCGAAGTGGAGAGGATTTTCGGCCCCCACTGGATTGACCGAGAAAAACTCCCCGAGCTCATTGACCCGACTCTGGCTCTGTACTAATATGTAAAGAGCGTGGGGCTTCTGCTGGGCCCGTGATGGCGAGGCAATGTTTGAGCCAACGCCAACGAAAAGGGAGGCCGATGCAGGAGACACCTATTGCGGTATGCCCGGCAAGGTCGCTGGGACACCAAAAGATAGGGGCTAGGCCACCCACCTGGAAGAGTCCAGGTTCAACAAAGCCTGCCACACGGCTCGCGCGGAGGCCCCATTTTAATGCATCGCGATGCGCGTATTGCTGATTGGTGATATTGTTGGTCGACCGGGCCGCCGGATCGTGCGGGAAATGCTCCCTCGCCTGAAGGCCGAATGGGAAATCGACTTCACCGTGGGCAATTGTGAGAATGCCGCTGCCGGTGCCGGACTGACGCCCAAGACGGCCGAGGAGTTATTCGGGGCGGGCATCGACGTTCTCACTTCCGGTAATCATATTTTTGACAAGAAGGAAATCTTCCAGATCATCGATTCCGAACCGCGCCTGCTCAGGCCGGCCAATTACGCTCCCGGCGTTCCCGGCCGGGGTCTCTGGTCGGGCTCGACGTCGGGTGGCTCCCGAGTGACGGTCATCAATCTGCAAGGCCGAATCTTCATGGCTCCCAACGATTGTCCCTTCCGGACGGTCGATCACCTGCTCGATCAGTTGGAAGAGCAGATCATCATTGTGGATATGCATGCCGAGGCGACCTCGGAGAAAATCGCCATGGGGTGGTATCTTGATGGTCGGGTGAGCGTCGTGTTCGGCTCGCATACGCACGTCCCCACGGCCGATGAGATGATCCTGCCCAAGGGGACGGCGTATATCACCGATCTGGGAATGACCGGGCCATACGATGGCGTCATCGGCGTCAAACGCGATCTCGTCCTGGATCGCTTCCTCCGCGGCCTGCCCAAACGCTTCGAACCCTCTTCCGGGGACGTGCGACTTTGTGGCGCTCTGGTGGAGATCGACGAACAGACATTCTCGGCTACATCCATCCAACGCCTGATGATTCATTCAACGTGACGTTTCGCTCTCTGCCCGCCGGCGCAGAAGCGCCAAGAACTGTTCCAATTCAGGGGGGAGAGGAGCGCGAAACTCGAGGATCTCTCCCGTCCGCGGATGATGAAATCGGATACCGGCGGCATGGAGGAAGTGACGATTGAGTCGGTCGATCGCCTGACGCACGATGGGATCCTTCATCTTCGTCTTATACCCCGCTCCATAGACGCGGTCGCCGACAATGGGATGATGAATGGATTTCAGATGAACGCGAATTTGATGCGTGCGCCCCGTCTTGAGACGAAGTTCGAGCAAGGCCGCATCGGGGAACGTCTCTATCACCCGGTAGAAGGTGAGGGCCGGGCGTCCCTTCTCCTCCGGTCGAACGGCCATTTTGGTTCGATGGAAGGGATGGCGCCCAATCGGAGCTTCGATCTTCCCTTGCTCGGGAGCGGGATGACCATAGACCAATCCGATGTAGGTCTTCTCGACGGTGCGCCGTTGCCATTGGGCGGCGAGTTTGTGGTGGGCACGATCGTGTTTGGCCACGATCATCAACCCGGAGGTGTCTTTATCCAAGCGATGGACGATGCCCGGGCGGGTGGGTCCCGACAATCCCGAGAGGCGCTGGAAGTGATAGGCGAGAGCATTGGCCAGCGTTCCCGAGCGCGTCCCGGCCCCCGGATGAACGACCAATCCCGCCGGCTTGTTGATGACGATGAGATCCTCGTCCTCGAAGAGGACGTCCAGAGGTATGGGTTCGGGCGAGAATGGGGGAGCAGATGGCGATGTGGGGAGGATACCCTCGATGCGGTCGCCGGGCCTGAGCTTGTGACTCGGCTTGACGGGCCTCGCGTTCACGCGGATGTGCCCTTGGGAGATCAATTGCTTGATGCGCGAACGGCTCAATTCGTCGAGTTGAGTGGCGAGGAACTGATCCAATCGCTGTCCAGCATGTTCTTCCCCCACTGTGATGAGGATGTCCGGCGAGTTCATGGCAGAGAAGTAATCATACTCGCCCGCCAGAAGGGATGGCAATCAAGGACCCACCAGGCGGGAGTCGGGCACTCCTGAAACGAGCTCACAACTGACTGCTCCCCGCGGTCCAGCCACGGAGCTTCCCTCAGGTTAGAATGGACCTTCAGGCTAGCTGTTTCACATGATCCCTCCCCGCGGTCCGGTCGCGAGGCTCCCCCGTTCAGGCCGCGGAGTTCGCCTCCGGGGTCCGTGACCTGCCAGCTCGTCAACGCCGCCCACCCACCCCTTGAATGCTCCGGAACTGGCCTCCGAGAATCGTTACGCTCCTCGCTATGGGAGGACGCAGCGTTTGAGAGCCCGGCTTCCGAGTTGTGAGATCCCCTCCGACATCCGGTGAGGGTGTCTGGAGGATGCTTGACAAATCCCAGGGAGGAGTTTAAATTAAAATCGTGAAGCGAGCGGGAGTAACTCAGCGGTAGAGTGCAACCTTGCCAAGGTTGAAGTCGCGGGTTCAAATCCCGTCTCCCGCTCCAGAGCACGCACTCATAAGAAGTCGGCGAGGACAGACAGTCGGAACTCGGGTCCCGACCGACCGCCCATCAAGGGTGGTTGAAAATCTGGGTCCTCGCCGATTATAATTTCTACTGTGAGACGAAGAGGTGAACGAGGCGGCGTAGCCAAGTGGTAAGGCGGAGGTCTGCAAAACCTCGATACCCCGGTTCGAATCCGGGCGCCGCCTCCACAGGTTTCAAAGGGCCCAATAGCTCACATCGCTCATCCCCCCGAGAATAGAGTACAAGCCGGCAGCTTACACGCTTCTTCACGGTAGGCATCGTCTCCCTTCGATCAGACGTCAAGAGACGTACCAGGGAGTTCGGCCTCACGGCGAGAGAGTGACCCATGGCCTGGCCAGCCACATGGCGAGGATGAAAACGAGGCCACAGATTGCACCGATGATCACAGATGAAGAAAAGAATCTGGGCCCATCTGTGGAA
>RFHM01000282.1 GCA_003696865.1 Acidobacteriota bacterium
GATTTTCACGATCCAGCGCGTGCCTTCGCGACAGGGTACGCACCAACCGCACGATTCGTGGGCGAAGAATTTGATGAAACTGTAGGTGGTCCGAACGATGTCCGTGTCTTCGTCCATGACGATGACGGCGCCGCTCCCCATCATCGTGCCCAGAGCGGCCAGCGGTTCATAGTCGAGCGTCGCACCCTCGGCTTCCTCCGCCGTCAGGATGGGGGACGACGCCCCGCCGGGGACGACGGCTTTCAATTTTTTGCCGTCACGAATGCCGCCCCCGTCTTCGTAAATGAGTCTCTTGAGCGGATAGCCGAGCGGACGCTCATACACGCCCGGTCGCACGACGTGGCCGCTCAGCGAATAGAGCCGATGGCCGCCGCTCTTCTCCGTGCCCAGCCGGTGGAACCACTCACCGCCTCTGAGAATGATGTGGGGGACCCAGGCCAGCGTCTCCACGTTGTTGATCACGGTGGGGCAGCCGTAGAGTCCCACGCTGGCGGGGAACGGTGGTTTGAGGCGCGGATAGCCGCGTTTCCCTTCCAACGATTCCAATAGCGCCGTCTCCTCGCCACAGATGTACGCCCCCGCCCCCGGATGGACAATGATGTCACAATCGAAGCCCGATCCGAGAATGTTGTGCCCCACATATCCACCGGCTCGAGCGTCTTCGATCACCCGCTCGAGCTTCTCTTTGAGATACCAGTACTCGCCGCGGATATAGATGAACGCCAGGTGCGCCCCGATGGCGTAGGCGCCGATGAGAATGCCTTCGATGAGACCATGGGGGTCTTTCTCCATAATCTGTCGATCCTTGAACGTGCCCGGCTCGCTCTCATCGGCGTTACACACCAGGTACTTGGGCTTGGGCGAATCCTTGGGCACGAATCCCCATTTCATGCCCGTGGGGAATCCCGCTCCGCCACAACCGCGAAGCGCCGATTTCTTCACTTCCTCGATCACTTGCTCGGGCGTCATTTCGGTGAGCACCTTTTTCAATGCCCGATAACCGCCGTGCTCGAGGTAGACGGCCAGTTGATCGGCATGGGGAATGTCGAATCTGGCGCTGAGCACTTTTTCCATCGCTCATCCCTCGAACGCCCGACGGTGGCGCCACCCGCCGTTTCGCCGGGCCTCGTCGATCCTCACTCCTGAAATCTGGCCTGCCGTCATCGTTCGCTCATCGAGCCGTTTTGTTTTCGCTTTCCTTCAGGGAAGCGAATCGAGAATCTGATCGACTTTCTCCGGCGTCAGGTTCTCGTAGTAATCGAAGTTCACCTGCATCACCGGAGCGGTGCCACACGATCCCAGGCACTGCACTTCGGTGAACGTGAATCGTCCGTCGGGCGTCGTTTGACCGAATGTGATGCCCAGTTTTCGCTCGATATGCTCTTGAATCTTCTCCGATCCGCAGAGCATGCAGGAGACATTATTGCACAGCTGGATGTTATATTTGCCGATGGGACGGCGGTAGAACATCGTATAGAAGCTGACCACCGTCACCACATCCAGATAGGTCAAGCCCATTCGCTTGGCCACGTACTCCAGGACATCATCACTCAAATATCCGCGTTCTTTCTGAGCGATGAAGAGAACGGGGATGATGGCCGATCGCTTTCGTGGATACCGGGCCAGGAGCCGATCGATTTCTCGTTCTGCTTGTTGTGAGAACATGATCAATCCCTCACCGGTCGATGTCTCCCAACACGATGTCGATGCTGCCGATGATGGCGACGACATCGGCGATCAAGTGTCCCTCGACGAGTTTGGGCAACGCTTGCAGGTTGGCGAATGACGGCGTCCGGACGTGCATGCGGTACGGTTTGGGGCCGCCGTCGCTCACGATGTAGAATCCCAGCTCGCCGCGCGCACTTTCTATGGGCTGGTAGACCTCTCCCGCCGGCACGGGAAAGCCATCGGAGACAATGAGAAAGTGATAGATGAGGGCATCCATCTGCGTCTTCATCTTGTGCCGGTCGGGAAGGACGACGCGAGGAGCATCGGCCTTGACGGGGCCGGATGGAAGCTTGTCCACGGCCTGGCGGACGATGCGCAGCGATTGTCGCATCTCTTCGACTCGGACCAGATAGCGCGCCCACACATCGCCTTCCGGGCGCGTGGGAATATCGAAGTCGTAGGTTTCGTATCCGCTGTAGGGATGGGCGCGGCGAATGTCATGAGCGACGCCACTGCCTCGCAGGCAAGGGCCGCTCATCCCCCACTGAATGGCATCCTCGGCGCTGATGATACCTATGCCCTCGGTTCGCTTGCGGAAGATGGGGTTCTCCGTCAACAGGGTATTGAATTCCACCAGCGCCTGCGTTTCGAAGTCATCGCAGAAATCGCGAACCCGCTGCGTCCAACCATCGGGGATATCGCGGGCCAGACCACCGACGCGGAAATAACTGGGCATCATGCGGCCACCACAAACGGCTTCGATGAGCTGGAGGACGGCCTCGCGCACGCGGAATCCGTAAAAGAACAGCGTCATGGCCCCGATCTCCAGCCCGTGGGTGGCGATCCACACCGAATGACTGGCAATGCGTTGAAGCTCGGTGAGCATGACGCGGATGACCTGGGCGCGCGGCGGGATGTCCAACTGGAGCATCTTCTCCACGGCCAGGACGAACCCCAGGTTATTGCCCGTGGAGTTCAGATAATCCATGCGGTCGGTGATGGTGATGACGTGGTTGTACTTCTTGTATTCGGCGAGCTTCTCCATGCCGGTGTGCAGATAGCCGATCTCGCACTCGGCATGGACGATGCGTTCGCCATCCAGTTTGAGGAGCACGCGCAGCACGCCGTGGGTGGAGGGGTGCTGGGGCCCCATGTTGAGGACGATTTCCGAGTCGAGCGGACTCTTTTTGACTTCGGTGAGCACCTCGGACATAGGTCACCGTCGATATCCCCGCAAGGGGAAATCCTTCCGCAAGGGGTGACCTTCGTACTCATCGGGCATCATGATCCGCCGCAAGTTGGGATGCCCATCGAAGGTCACGCCGAAGAAATCGTACGTTTCGCGCTCGTACCAATCGGCGGCTTTCCAGACGCCGGTGACGGTGGGCACGGGCTGATCCTCGTTGACGCGCACCTTGAGCCGGATGCGATGTCGTTGGGGAATCGAGTAGAGATGATAGACCACTTCGAATCGCGGATTGGCATCCACCCCCAGATCAACGCCCGTCACGCTGGAGAGGAAATTGTATTCCAGTCCCGGTTCGTCGCGCAGGAACTCGCAGATCCGCACGATCGCTTCCCGTTTGACCACAACCGTCAATTCTCCCCATTGCTCTTTCCACTCCACGATCTCCGGTCCAAAGCGATTCCGCAAGATCTCCAGTTGCTGCTGATTGTCCATCACCTTGACGAACTGGTTGCAAAGATTGACTCCACTGCCCCGACGCGCTTCTTTATTTCATTTCATGTAAGCTTTCTTGGGAAATATGGGTTCGGTCCGCGTCTGGATCTTGGGCTTCTGCTCGATCTGTTCGTGCATGCGCTGGCGCTCGATCTTCTCCTGGAGTTTCATCATCGCATACAACAACATCTCCGGCCGAGGAGGACATCCGGGAACGTAGATGTCCACGGGAATGACGTGATCCACTCCTTGAACGATGGCATAATTGTCGAACATGCCGCCGGCCGAGGCGCACACGCCCATGGAAATGACCCATTTCGGCTCGGCCATCTGTTCGTAGAGGTGCTTGACCACCGGAGCCATCTTTTGCGAGACGCGCCCGGCCACGATCATGACATCGGCTTGCCGCGGGGAACCACGAAACACCTCGGCACCAAACCGCGCGATGTCATTGCGCGACGAGATCATCCCCATCATCTCGATGGCACAACAGGCCAGTCCGAACTGCATGGGCCACATGCTGGATTTCCGCGCCCACTGGATGAGATCTTCGAATCGGGCCGTGAGAATGCCCATCTGCCCGCTCTTGGACTGGGCTGCGGCCAACGCTTGTTGCTGATCGTCTTTGCGCGTATCACTCATCACCATCGATTCCAATCAAACGTGCCTTTCTTCCACACGTAGACATACCCGGCCAGCAGGACCAGGATGAAGATGATCATCTCGGCGAACACAAACATCGGCGAGATCTCGGCGGCCAGATCCTTGAAGATGACCGCCCAAGGGAGGATGAAGATCGCCTCGATATCGAAGAGAATGAAGATCATGGCCACCAGATAAAATTCGATGTTGAACCGGTCGCGCGCCGAGCCCACCGGCACCATGCCGCACTCATAGGGCATGTCCTTTTCCGGAGTGGGCTCCCGCCGCGCGATCAATCGAGGCAAGACGAGCATCCCGCCGGCCACGATGAGGGAGAACAGAGCGACCACCAGAATGGGTATGTAATTGAGCGTTTCGGCCATGATCGTTTGAGCGACCTTCTGAAAATAAGCGCAAGTATAGTCCCACGGTTTCGGGCTGTCAAGACAGGTCGATTCTCGCCCGGCGCGGTCATCACACGCCACTTTGTCGAGGCCGTACCGGGAGGATGGGAGTCCGGTTGACACATCACCATGCCTGCCATCTCCGTGAGTGGAGGAGGCGACGCCGCCTCACGCTCTCACCCTTCAGGTTGGCGCATCACCTGAGGCGTTTCCCATTGCATTCTCGCCCATGATTTGATAGGCTCAAGCCGCGGTTGAAAAACACACTCGCAGGGAGGTCAACATGACGAGAAGGTCACTGTTCCTGGTACTGGTGATATTGTCGCTTCTCTTCGGAGGGCAAGTTTCACAGGCTGTCGTTCCGGCGCAGGGCGAAGCCATAGAGCTGGAAGGCGTGCTCAACGGCGCGCCCTACAAGATTCGCGTGCCCGCCAATTGGAATGGCACGCTGTTGGTTTACGCCCATGGATATCGAGACAAGGCCGACCATCCGGGCGAAGAGGATGACCGGCGTGCCGATGCGGCACCAGGGGGGAAGCCGCTGGAGGATTTCCTCTTCTCGCAAGGCTATGCGGTGGCCGGATCGGCCTATCTGGATAACGGGTGGGCCGTGAAGGAAGGGCTCTCCGACACGCTGGCGCTGGTGAGCTTCTTCAAAGGCCGCGTCGGCGAACCCCGACACACCATTCTCTGGGGATTCTCCATGGGCTCGCTCATCGCCCTGAAAAGCGCCGAAGACCTGGCCAACGTCTATGATGGCATCATCGCCGGTTGCGCCGTCGGCGCGGGCGCTCCGCTGACCTGGGACGGAGCCGGAGCCATCGCCCTGGCCTACGATGTCGCCTTTGGCATTCCCGCATCCTGGGGAACGTTCGCCGATGTTCGAGACGATCTGGACTACGACACCGAGGTGGTTCCCGTCCTCGTCAATCAGGTCACCAATCAGGCGAACTTCGGGCGCTTCGAGTTCATCCGGCTGGTCAACGATCTTCCCGCCGAAGAATTTTACGATGGATCGAACTGGTTGTTCACCGACATGTTCTTCGTCTTCGAGGCGCGGGCCGAACTGGAGCGGCGCGCCGGTGGTCCCATCGTGCAGAACGTCGATCACATCTACTCGTTGACCGACGAGGAGAAAGCGTACCTGGCCTCGCTGGGCGTCGATGCCGATGCCTTGCTCGCCGAAATGAACGCGCGAACCAATGTCTCAGCGCCGCCGTCGGCCCGACGCTATCTGGAGAACTACGCCGCCTATACCGGTCGCATCGCCGTTCCCGTTCTCACTCTTCACACGACGACTGACGGATTGGTGCCCGCAGCGCATGAATCGGTCTATCGAGACCTCGTGGCGCGAGCGGGACGGGAGGCCCTTCTCCGGCAGGTGTACACCGATGCCGTCGGCCACTGCGCTTTCACTCCCAGACAGTTGGTGGCCGTTGTCCGGGCCATGGAGTCCTGGTTGGAGACGGGAACGCCGCCCGGTCCGGAGTTCTTCCCCGAAGATTTGGGATTCGTTCCCGATTTCGTGCCACCCCGTTGGCCCTACGGGCTGCAATAGCCTGAAATGAGCCTCACTGGTAGAACTCGGGCAGATGCTTGAGGTGAGCATCGACGTCAGGATCGTGTCCGGGAATGATGGTGATATCGGGAGCGAGTTCGGCGAGTCGGTGAATGCGCCACAGGTTCTCCCAGACGGCGCGCTCATCGTACTCGCCGAGACGACGTACGAATCGGCTCTTGGGAGCGGGTCGTCGATAGTTGTCCGCCACCCAGGCCGTATCGCCGGCGAGGAAGAATCGTCGGCCCGATGGAAGATTCACAAACACGCCCTGGCTGCCGGCCGTGTGCCCCGGCGTGCTCACCAGTACGATGGAACCGTCGCCGAAGAGATCGTAACTCTGCTCGAAGGGGCCGTAAGGCGTGTGAGGCCGATAGGCGACGAACACGACGCGATCGGCCACACCGTCGAGTTGCTCGGGGATGAATCCGTGCCAGGCCGCCGACCAGTTTCCCGTCGCATAGTCCCATTCGGCTCGGGGCATGAACACCTTGGCTCGCGGGCAATCCTGAACACCTCCGGCATGATCATTGTGGGCGTGCGTCAACACGATGTGAGTGATGTCTTCGAGCCTCACGCCGATGCGAGCCAGTTGCCGGTCTAATGACCATTCGGGAGGCACCGTCGGTCGAATGAGCTTGAAGAGAAGCCAACACGGGAATCGCGCTCGCAACTGCTGGAATCGACGGCCATAGCCGCTGTCGATGAGCACTTTCCCGCGCGGGTGATCGATGAAAAAGACGAGCGTGGGCAGATCGGCCCGTCTCGCCTCGCCACCTTCGATCACCTGGCGATAATCAACGTCGGCCGAATAACCGACTTTGATGACATAGAAGCGGATGGTCGCTTGAGGCGTGACCACTCGGCCACGAAAGTGGTCCGGAAGCGCGGGCGCGGAGTCGTCCACCGGCCAGAAGAACCAAACCAGTCCACCTATCGTGAGGGCCAGAGCGGCGCCGGCTATTGTCTTCGACCACATGGGGTGTCGTCAGTCCTCCTCAGTCACTCCCGGTATCTCGTTCCTCGAAGTCCTCATCGGATGCCTTCCCAGACGCGCTCGGGCGTGCTGGAGCGCACGAGGAGTGAGCTCGGTCATCGCCTCCCTCGAGGCGATGTTTCTTTTCATGCTGGCGACCAATGGTTCCATGGTCTTCACCAGAGCATCCCGGAATGTGCCAATCTCGTTCGTTTTCGCTTCGATCGTTTCCCTCATATCTCGGCAGATTGTAGCCATTCGGAGGGCATTTTGAAAATCGATGTGTCGCCGGACGGTGTGTCTGGTGACAGTTCATCGACTGCTCGAGAACAATCGCGCATTTCGGACTCCGGAGAATGGGCATCGGCGTCTTGGAGTCGACTCGCTCACACCTGAGCCTCCCCGCCGGCGAGCCGCGGGGCTTCTGACCCCCAAGCCCCAGAACGCGTCTCCGTGTCCCTGACGTTCGCCGGCTCGTCCCCCATGTGCGCGCTCTAAGATTCATCATCGCGCCAGCGGGCCTGGCGCGTTCGGCCACGCCATCGAAAGATCGGCACGAGCAGCGAGGCGGCGCCCGGAAACAGATCCACGAATCGCGCCAGCCAACCTCGGCGCCGAGGAATGAACACTTCTCGTGGCCGACGTCGAAGCACGCGGTTCAGGACGATGTCGCTGATCTCTTCCACCGTGAACACACGAGGCGCAGAGAAGGTGAGCGCGGCTTCTTCGAATTCTTTTTGTCGCTCGAACATCGGCGTGCGCACGGCGTCGGGACAGATCACGGTGACGAAAACGCCATGGGGGCGCAACTCCTCGGCGGCAGCCAGTGAGAATGCCCGCACGGCATATTTCGATGCGCTGTAAAGGGCCAGCCCGGGAATGGGCGCCAGTGCGGCCATGGAAGCGAAATTGATGATGTGCCCTCGACGCTGTTCGACCATTTGCCGAGCGGCGGCTTGCGTCCCCAGGATCACGCCCTTGGCATTGATGTCCAGATGGCGATGCACGTCCTCCGAATCGAGCTCGTGAACCCACCCCGGTCGAATATATCCGGCGACATTCATGAGCACGTCGATGCCACCGAATGTCGCGACGACATCGGCGAGCACTCCCTCCCAGGCAGCTCCATCGCGCACGTCCAGCCGCCGCAACCAAATCCGATCGGGAGAACCGGCGGATCTCTCGCTCCACCGTCGAGCGCGAGCCTGTTCCTGGAGCTTCTCCAGATTGATATCGGTGGCGATGACCACATGACCGCGAGCGATGAGCGCCTCGGCCAGTCGTCGGCCAATGCCGCTGGCGCATCCGGTGAGCATGACGATATTGGCCTGATTCATGCGTTCTCACGCCGCCCGTCGATGGAGCTGGCCGAATTCCAACGCTCCGAATGTGAACGTCGGCACGATGCCGGGAAACAGCCAGTAGGCGGTCAGCTCGGAGGAGGGAACGACGTTATAAAAATCGGGATTTCGCGGTGCCGGTCCGGCGATCTCCCGCTCCTGGATCATCGAGATGTACTGATCCAGGCCGCGTTCCAACGTATTGCCGTTGAGCACGACCTCCATGCCCGTTTCGCGCACATACTTCTGAAGTCCGGGGATACGCGAATGCCGGGGCGCATAGGCATCGGCGCCCACGCCGTTTTCGCTGGTCACCAGCAGCCCTTCCGGCGTGTGGACGACGATGGAGTGGTTGCCTTCGGTGTGCCCCGGCGTGCGGATGAGCGCCACGCCCTCGCCGAGCATGACATCATGATCGAGCAAGATGATCTTTTCCGGCGGAATACCCACCGTGCCGTCAGGACAGTACCAGTCCGCCTGCGGTGGAAGTAGGGCGCGAGCCGAGACCCATTCCTGACGCATCACCAGCAGTCGAGCATTGGGGAAGTAAGCCGGCCGCTCTTCGGTGCCCAACCAGCGACGCAGATCTTGCGTGTGAAGGTGATCATAAGTGATGTAGTCGACGTCCTCGGGTCGCAGACCGACGCGCGCCAGACAGTCTTCCACCGTGCTCAATTCCGGTGCGAGAAGGGATTCCACGCTCACTCCAAATCTGGTGAATCGCTCGGCCAATCGCTTGAAAAACGGCGTTTCCCGATTGGCGCCGACATCCGATGGAGAGATGAGCAACGTCTTGATCCCGTCGATGCTCTGGAATTGCACGATGAACAGCCGATTGAGAATGTGAATGTACGGCGTGGGCACAGTGCAGGCATCGCGCAGTGCATAGCGCGTGGGATAAGGCACGCGAATGAGGTCGAACGAGCGATAGTACACGACCGGTTGACCGGCGAGCATCTCGTCGCGAAATCGTCGTGCCTGAGCGCGCACGCAGGCGAGGCGCTCCCCGGGAGCCGCGTGATCGCGCGCTCCATCGAAGTGATGAATCGGCCGCAGGACGGGATCGTCATAAAGCCACGTCGCATTGGGCATGATGTGTCCTCCGACGCGAATCTCGCATTTCGCTCATGAACGCGACGCCGGGCTGTGAAGCTCCGCGGACGAGCCTTTCATGACGCTTCATCTCATGGCCTCATCGAACAACGGGAGTTGGGCGCCCGACGGGCGTCGAAAGGCTTCCGTGGAAAGCTCCGGGCCGCGCCGGTCCAGGCCCGCTCGACGACAGGCCATGGCGAACAAGTCTTCGATCAACTCGGCGAAAGCGCCTTCCCCTCTCATCCGATGACCGAAGCGAGGGTCGTTCAGTTTCCCTCCCTTCATGGCTCGAAGGCGATGGAGGACCTTGTCCTTCTTGTGAGGGACGTGCTGAGCGAGCCACTGTTCGAATATCGGCGCGACGGTCGCCGGGAGTCGAAGCAACGTGTAGCCGGCAAATCGTGCGCCGGCTCGAGCCGCCGCCGCGATGATGGAGGGAATCTCGTGATCGGTCAATCCCGGAATCACCGGCGCGACGAGGACGCCCGCGGGAATGCCGGCACCGGTGAGCGCTTTCAGGGCGGCCAATCTTCGCGCCGGCGTCGAGGCGCGCGGCTCCAGCAAGCGCGTCAAGCGAGGATCGAGCGTGGTCACCGAGAGAATGACCATCACCGCTTTGTGGCGCGCCAGTTCTCCGAGGAGATCGAGATCCCGCGTGACCAGATGGTTCTTGGTCACGATGACCACCGGATGGCGAAATTCGGTCAGCACCTCCAGGCATCGTCGCGTGAGCTTCAGCCGCCGCTCCACCGGTTGATAGGGATCGGTCACGCCGCTGAGGGCCACCGGTCGCGGCGTCCATTTCGGAGAAGAGAGTTCGCGTCGCAATAACTGGGGCGCGTTTTCCTTGACCATGATCTTGGTCTCGAAATCCAGACCGGCGGAGAATCCGAGATATTCGTGCGTCGGTCGCGCGTAACAGTAGGCGCAGCCATGCTCACAGCCCCGATAGGGATTGATGCTGACATCGAAGCCGACGTCGGGACTGTCATTCGAGGCGATGATCGTCCTCGATGTGTCGGGCAAAAATTGCGTCGGCGGTGAAGAGACATGAGGATCGGCAGCATCGAGATCGGGGACATAGGAATAGGGCTGGAATCGGTTGGGCGGATTCTCGCTCGCGCCACGACCGAGGATCGGTTTTCGCTTTCCCTTCATCATGCCACCCGGAAGAGAAACTCTACCACAGATGACGGCAAAGGGACATGGAGCGGTAGCAACGCCGAGCCGTCATCACACGTGGAGAGATGTTCGCCGGTCGCCACAGTGCTCTCGCCCGTCCAGTGGGGGTGGGCAAGGCGACCGATTCCTTGAAGCGTCTGCCCCGAGTCATGTCCATTCTCTACATCCGATCGACGCACCGGCGGAAAGCGACGGCATGGTTGGGAATCGCCTCGTTGCGAACGTGCGCCACAGCAGAGCCGAAGCGTTCCGCCGCACAACGCTCTCCGTGATCAACGATTGGGAATGATGACCACATCGAACGCATCGCGCGCGCCGAGGGTGAGCGTGGCGATCACCGTGTGAAAGTCTTCGCTCTCCGGATCGACGTCGACGACCAGGACGCGATTGGGATAAGAACTCGCTACATAAGCGCGCCGGCCATCCGGTGTGAACGCCACTGCGCTCAGCGCTCCCGCGCCGGTATCGATCCTCTGCATCGGCGAGTTGAAAAACGGCGATGTGGGATCGGTGTTGATGACCAGGATGCGATTGGAGCTGGTGTACGTCACATAGGCTCTCCTCCCGTTGGACGTGATGCCCACGAAGGTCACCGGCGCGGCGGCGAAACTCACCGGGACGAACGCGATGAGCTGGCGAAACGTGGGCGAACCGGGATCGATGTCGAAGGCCATGACCGATCGGTCGGGACCACGATTGGCGACGTAGGCGCGCGTGCCATCGGGCGTGATGGCGATGCCCGTGGGGCGCGAATCGCTCACCGGAATGGATGCCGTGACCGTGTTGCTCTCGGTATCGATTTCGACCAGCGTCCCCGAGCCACGATTGGTGACGTACAGACGACGTCCATCCGGAGTGATGGCCAGACCCATCGGGCCGAACGGATCATCGCCGGGAATGGCGATGCTCGCTTCCACTGCGTTGGTGGCCGTATTGATCACGTCCACGCGATTGGCGCCCCCGGAGATGATATCGCCGAGCCCTTGAGAGACGGCGACGTAGGCGCGCGCGCCATCGGGCGCCACGGCGATTTGAAACGGGAAGCCGATATCCAGCGGAATGTCCGTCGCGACCGCATTGGTCGCCGTATCGATGACCGAGACGCTCCCTCGATTATCCGGAGCCATATCGCCGCGATTCACGACGTAGAGGCGCGCGCCATCGGGCGTGGCGGCGAGATAGAGAGGGCGCCGACCCACCGGAATCGCGCCTACGATGGTGTTGGTGGCGATGTCGATGACGGTGACCGTATCGGCATTGGGATTCGTCACATAAGCGAAGGGAGCCGCTTCGGCGGTGACCAGCATGAACAGCGAAGTGCACATCAGGCCGAACATTTTTGCCAACATGGAATGCCTCCTTATCGAGTTGACGGCCAACTTCCATCCGTCGAGTATGGAATCTTACTCCATGTTGGGCGAGATCACCAGATGTCTCCAGTGCGGGGATGCGCAAGCCAACGGTTTGCGCCTCGTTGCTCTTCCCCAGGCGCGCTTCTCTCGCGGGAATCGGTCATGGGATGGCGCAGGCTGCGATGGATGGAGAGTGAGGGAGCGCGAGTCGACGACTTGCGCCGTCCTCTATTGATGAAGCGATGGCGTCCCGTCCTGGCCGGTCGGGCGATCGATCAGTATGAACGGCGCCCAGAAGTAAGGGAAGCGATAGGCGGGAATGTCCGAGTTCATCATGGCCAGCTTGGCCCGACGCAGAGCCTCGGCGCGACCACATCCCGCTCGCAGGTATTGATAAAAGCGTCTCATGAAGTCCGCCGTAGAGGCGTCGCGAACGCTCCACAGGCTCACGACGAGGCTTCGCGCCCCGGCGTAGAGGAAAGCTCGCGTGAGCCCGATGAGACCCTCTCCCTTGACGAGCGTCCCCAATCCCGATCGACAGGCCGAGAGCACGACCAGATCGGCATCCAGATCGAGATTGAACACTTCGTCCATCTGCAGGACGCCGTCTTCGTTCCCCTCGTCGACCAGAGAGAAGACTAATCCCGAGCGCGCCGGTATGCGCTCGTCGATGAATCCATGGGTGGCGAAGTGAACGCAGCGGGCGTGCAGCTTCTCTCGCTTGACCGCCGACTCGGTGGCCGCTCGTCCCAGATAAATTCTGGTGGCCTTCCGGGGGAACAGTCTGGCGATGCTCTCGACCTCCACGCGAGTGTAAGGGATCGGCTCCAGGTTCATCCCCCGCTCGCCATAGAGATGGCGGGTGATGTCCACCAGCTCACCGTCCAGGGACATGGTCTCATGAGAGGCGTGCGGGCGTTGAGGGTGTCCAACAGAGCGCGTGGTGTGGTCGGAGGTTCCGGGCCGGCGAGGAGTGGTCGTGAGAACCGGATCGGCGTAGGCGATGAATGCCTTCCGTCGGTCGGCGCGGCGCCACTCCCTTTGCATGAGACCGAGCACGGAAGCCGAGGGAGCATAACTGATGCGGTGATCGACGAGCAGTACGGGCAGATGGACGGTCTCTCTGGTCACCCGCCGGGTCAGCAGGACTTCGAAGGGAAGATGATACAAGATGCCATCGGGCACGATGATGAGTCGCTCATAACGGGCGAGCGTCCCTTCAATCGGCGCGAGCAACAGGCGATAGAGACGGTGAGCGCGATAGACGTAACGATCGAAGGCATCGGCGCTCGACGGCGGCGACGTGATCGCCCGGCGACAGCGTTTCACCCATCGGGCGATCTCCTCCCTTCCCGGCAGGGCGACCATCCGGCATTCCCTCTTGGACACCGCCCAGAGAAACGATCGCTCTTCCCCCAACCGATACTCGATGAGCAGCGTCCGGGCATCCAGAACCTCCCGCTGCACCCGCTCCACATCGTAGGGCTCCGGATAGTGCAACGCCGCATAGGCCGGATACTTCAGC